>NZ_PIZH01000079.1 GCF_002835825.1 Methanoregula sp.
CGAATTCCGGCAGCCTCTGGTTGAATACCTGATCCGCGGGCTCGATGACAACGACAAGTGGGTGCGGGTTATGGCAGCCGAGATGCTCGGGGCTCTTGGGGATCCTCACTCCGCCAGGTTCCTCCAGCCACTCCTGGCCGGGTGGGATAGCGATCTGCGGCTTGTTGCAGCACGGTCGCTTGCCAGGATCCGCTCACCGCAATCAGCGGTCATCCCGCCGGCACTCAGTTGCGATCACTGTATGATCCGCCTTGTTGCAGATGAGGCGCTGACAAGACTGAAACTCGAGCAGGGCAGTGAACACACTTTATGAGAAGAAAGGAGCGCCGGGACGATATCTGCCGGCGCGTTCCCGGAACAGAACCCGTAAGATGCAGAAAGAAGCAGCAGTCCCCGGATGGGGAGAAAACACGAGGAGGGAGATGAACATGTACGGCATTACCACGGTCCCGCTGGAAGCGCGGATCCTGTACCGGAAGGGATTGGACCTTTCGGATCAGCAGAAGGATGAAGCCGCGGTGAGATACCTGCGGCAGGCCATCATCATAGCGCCCCGGTTTTTTGGTGCGTACCAGGCACTGGGGATCTGCCTGTCCCGTCTTGGGAGAGAACAGGATGCAGCGGACTGCCGGTACCGGCTTGCCGCGATGGCGGCAGCTCCTGCCCCCGGCAGGGCACAGGCAGGCGCATAAAAGGCGATGAAGGATCCGTTATTTTCCACCTTCCCTGTCGAACGGGAGGGAAACTGCAAAGAAAAAAAGTATGGTTCAGATGAAGAGCGGCGCAAGCACGAGCGTCAGCGTTGCAAGGAGCTTGATGAGCACGTGGAGCGACGGGCCGGCAGTGTCCTTGAACGGGTCACCGATGGTGTCGCCGATGACGGCTGCCTTGTGGGCCTCGCTCCTCTTGCCGCCGTGGGCACCACTCTCGATGTACTTCTTGGCATTGTCCCAAGCACCACCTGAATTGTTCAGGATGAGTGCAAGGAGGATGCCGGTGATGGTGGCGACCATCAGGAAGCCGGCGAGGGCTTCGTACTTCATGAGGACACCAATGACGGCCGGGAAGGCGACCACGAGGACGCCTGGGAGAACCATACTCCTGAGAGCGCCGGCGGTAGTGATGTCGATGACTGCTGCATAGTCAGGCTTCTTGGTGCCTGCCATGATGGCCGGGTCCTTGAACTGGATACGGACTGCATCGATGACGTCCTGTGCGGTCTTGGAGACAGCGCGGATGGCAAGGCTTGCAAAGAGGAAGACAAGCATTGCACCGAGCAATGCGCCGACAAAGACGGGGACGCTTGCAAGGTTGACGACATCGAACGCCTTGCCGGTGAGCTTGGCGATATCGGCCATGTACGCGTTGAAGAGCAGGAAGACCGCGAGCGATGCGCTGCCGATGGCATATCCCTTGGTGAGCGCCTTCGTTGTGTTGCCGGCTGCGTCGAGCTTGTCCATGCGGTGGCGGACCTCGTCCGGAGCGCCGCTCATCTCGACAATACCGCCGGCATTGTCGGCGATGGGGCCGAAGGTGTCCATGGTCAGGACATAGGCGCAGACCATCAGCATACCGATGGTTGCAACTGCGGTGCCGTACAGGCCGCCGCCTTCAATGCCAGTCATGCTGCCCAGCCAGTAGGAGAGCAGGAGTGAGATGCCAATGAGGATGGCCGGGACGGCGGTGGTCTCAAGACCGACCGAGAAACCGCTGATGATGTTGGTTGCCGGTCCGGTCTCGGATGCCTTGGAGATCTCCTGCACCGGCCGGTAGTGGTGGTCAGTGTAGAAGAGCGTGATCCGGAGGAACGCTACGGAAAGGGCGATACCCACGAGACCGGCTACGAAGAAGTAGATCCAGTTCGGGGTTGCACCAAGGAGCCACTGGACACCGAAGTAGAGGAAGATGGCCGAGATGACTGCGGTGATGTAGTACCCCATGTTCATGGCATCCATCGGGTCTGCGCCGTCCTTTCCGCGGACGCAGAGGATACCGATCATGCTCGCAAGGAGACCGAGCGCACACATGATCAGGGGGAAGAGGATACCGTTGACGCCGAAGATCGGGAAGAGCGCGACACCGAGGATCATGGCACCGATGTTCTCGGCAGCCGTTGACTCGAAGAGGTCTGCGCCACGGCCGGCACAGTCGCCAACGTTGTCGCCGACAAGATCGGCAACCACGGCGGGGTTCCGGACATCGTCTTCAGGGATACCGGCCTCGACCTTGCCGACAAGGTCTGCACCCACATCGGCAGCTTTCGTGTAGATACCGCCACCGAGCTGGGCGAAGAGCGCAACGAACGAGGCACCGAAGCCAAAGCCGATGATCACGAATGGGGTGTGCAGCGGGTCTGCACCGAGCAGGATGTAGGTGATCGAGACACCGAGGAGGGACATCGAGGTGATGATCAGGCCCGAGATCGCCCCGCCACGGAACGAGAAGTCGAGCGCCTTCCCATCGCTGGTCTGGGCTGCTGCCGCAGTCCGGATGTTGGTCCTGACGGCAATCCACATTGCGACAACGCCGGCGATGGCACTGCAGGCTGCACCGAAGAGGACTGCAACCGCGGTGGCAAAGGCAAGGTCCTGCTGCCCGGTGAGATAATAAACAGCAAAGATCACAATGGCCAGCACGATGGCAAGCACGGCGATAGTCGAGTACTGTCGTTTGATGAATGCTTCCGCACCCACCCGGATCGCATCGGCGACCTCGCGCATCTTGGGCGTACCCTGGTCCTGCGAGAGGAGGTTACGCGTCAGGACCGCTGCAAGGCCCAGTGCGATCACACAGATCGCAATCACGATAAGTAATGCAAAGTCGATCATTCCATGACCTCCCTGCTGCGTCAGACCAACACCCTCTGGATGGCAACCCCGGATAACCCGCAGGTTCCATACAGACGGGATTCTTGTACTGACACATCAGGTATGATTAATTGGCATCAGCAGAGACCTGCTCAAATGACCCAAAGGAGGGCATTCTATGCTTCAGGGGGATGCCCTGCACACGTACATAACCCATCCTATGAGATTATTAGTGCATTTTTGTAGCATTAAATTTTTATCTTATTTTCCTGCCTCGCACCAATCTGGAATAGCGAAAGAACTGGAAGAATTTTCCCGTTTTACCGCATATTCTTGCGATTTCGTATTCCTGAGCCCTAACCCTGGCCTCGCTCTTTCGTACGCAATTCAATATGATTAATAATGAAAAATTCCCATATTCCCGGAGGGAGGGTATCTGGTGCAAGTCTCTCAGTTGTTACTATTTCTGGTTCTTTTTCCCCTGATTGCTGCATTTTTTTTGCTTTTTGCAAGAAAAAGTCTTGAACGCAATAGGATTGTGAAACTGGCCGCACTGGCAATCGGTGCGATCTCGCTCTGGCTCCTTGTTGCAGGATTCGACAAGGGAATGATGATGTTTGGTGTTTCGGGCAAGGTGCTGGATCTTACCATGCTCGCCATTGAGCTGGTGATCGCAGTCTACCTGCTCTGGCTCGGCCTGAAACACAAGAAATATTCCGTGGTGATCCTGGTTGTGATCCAGGCCGCCCTGCTCCTCTGGTTTGAGCTGGTCTTTGGCCATACTCTCGTCGAGCTGCCCAACAACCTCTTCGTTGACCAGTTCTCGATCATCATGGCCCTGATCATCGGAATCATCGGCAGCCTCATCTGTGTCTATGCCCTGGGCTACATGGAGACCTTCCATGAGCACCATAAGGAAATCGCGGACCGGCGGGGAATGTTCTTCTTCGTCATCTTCGTCTTCCTCTCGGCGATGTTTGGCCTCGTCTTCTCCAACAACCTGCTCTGGGTCCTTTTCTTCTGGGAGATCACGACGCTCTGTTCATTCCTTCTCATCGGGTACTCGCAGACAGCCGAGGCAACGAACAACGCGTTCCTCGCCCTTGCCATGAACATGCTGGGCGGCGTTGCCTTTGTCGTTGCCCTGATCTACCTTGCGACCCTGGACCCGTCCGGCCAGCTGCTGGAACTTTCCACCCTGCTTACCTCGGGATATGCTGTCGCCATCGTCCCTGCCGTGCTCATCTGTTTCGCCGGCCTGACAAAGGCAGCCCAGATGCCGTTCTCGTCATGGCTTGTGGGAGCAATGGTTGCCCCCACGCCGGTCTCGGCCCTGCTGCACTCCAGCACCATGGTGAAGGCCGGTGTCTATATTATTGTCAGGTTTGCGCCCGTCCTGACCGGCACGACCGAAGGGCTCATGATTGCCCTTGTCGGGGGCTTTACGTTCCTCCTGACTTCCTGTATGGCCATATCCGTGAGCAATGCCAAGAAGGTGCTTGCCTACTCGACCATAGCAAACCTCGGCCTTATCGTGGCCTGTGCCGGTGTCGGGACCTACAATCTCATGTGGGTGGCGATCCTGCTGATCATCTTCCATGCAATCGCAAAGTCGCTCCTGTTCCTCTGTGTCGGCACCGTGGAGCACCGGATCGGGAGCCGGGACATCGAGGACATGGGCGGTCTCATCGAGCGAATGCCCAAGATGGCCGTGATGATGTTCATCGGAATGGCCGGCATGTTCCTTGCACCGTTTGGTATGATCATCTCCAAGTGGGCGGCGATCGAGGCATTCATCCAGGCCCCCTTCGGCATCATCTTCATCATTATTCTTGCCTTCGGTGGGTCCGCCACCCTCTTCTTCTGGAGCAAGTGGATGGGGAAGATCATCTCCGTGATGCGCCATCAGGAGAATGTGGAGAAGACGGTCCCGCAGGATAAATGGACCGTGCTTTGGATTCTCACCGCCCTTGTCATTATCGTAGCCCTGATCTTCCCGCTGATCTCGTCCGTGCTCATCGAGCCATACATCATGGATATCTACGGGCACACGACCCGCCTTGCCGAGGCTAATATCATCATCATGCTCCTGATGCTCGGCCTCCTCATGATCATGCCGTTCTCGATGCTGTTCGAGAGTAAAACACCCCGTATAGCCCCGCCCTACATGGGCGGCAGGACAACCGAAGGTGGCATGAAGTTCCATGGATCCCTCGGGATGTCCCGCGATCTCGTGCTCTCCAACTATTACCTGCGCACCTACTTCGGTGAGGAGAAACTCTTCATGGTAGGTGTCCTTGCATGCTGGGGTATTATCCTCATCGCGCTGGTCATGGTCGTGGGGGTGGTGCTATGATCCCCGATCCTTGGGCCGCAGTCCTCAACGCGGTCATCTATCTCCTGCTGGCACCGGTTGTCGGCGGGCTCATCGCTGGTATCGACCGCAAGATCACGGCACGGATGCAGGGCCGGGTAGGGCCGCCGCTCCTCCAGCCTTTCTACGATGTGGGGAAGCTCTTCGAGAAGGAGAACCTCGTGGTGACAACGACTCAGAACTTCTATGTACTGAGCTACCTCGTCTTCATGGCCGTGTCGGGTGCCCTGTTCTTCTCGGGCGGGGACATGCTGCTCGTGATCTTTGCGTTCACGCTCTCGCATATCTTCCTCGTCCTTGGGGCATATGCTGCCTTCTCCCCGTACAGCCATGTCGGGGCGGAACGCGAGCTGATCCAGATCATCGCCTACGAGCCGATGATCATCATCACGGCAGCAGGCATGTACATGGTGACGAAGAGTTTCTACGTGAGCGACATCATGCAGTCCGCGGTACCGGTCGTCCTCTACCTTCCAGGCGTCTTTATCGGGTACCTGATTGTCCTGACCATCAAACTCCGGAAGTCCCCGTTCGACTTGTCGACCTCCCATCATGCGCACCAGGAGCTTGTCAAGGGTGTGACAACGGACTTCGCCGGTCCGAACCTCGCCAAGATCGAGATCGCCCACTGGTACGAGTACGTCTTCCTGCTCGGGGTCGTGTACCTGTTCTTCGGGTTCAACCCCCTGCTTGCCATAGCAGCGATCATCATCGCCTATTTCCTTGAGATCCTCATCGACAACACGACCTCGAGGGCCAAGTGGCAGCTGACAATGCGGAGCGCCTGGCTGGTTGCCGGTACCCTTGGTATCATCAACCTTGGCGTCCTGTACTACCTCAGGATGGTGGTTGTCCCATGAGTTACCTCAGCAAATCCCCCTGGATCATCCACTACGACGCATCGTCCTGCAATGGCTGCGACATCGAGGTACTTGCGGCACTTACTCCCGTTTACGATGTCGAGCGCTTTGGCATCATCAACACCGGGAACCCCAAGCACGCCGACATTTTCCTCGTGACCGGCAGTGTCAACGAACAGAACCGCGAGATCCTGAAGAATACGTATGACCAGATACCGGATCCCAAGGTTGTCGTCGCTGTTGGGATCTGCGCATCCACGGGCGGCATCTTCCGGGAGTGTTACAATGTCATGGGCGGGATTGACAAGGTCATTCCGGTCGATGTCTGGGTTCCGGGCTGTGCGGCCAGGCCCGAGGCAATCATCGACGGCGTGGTAAAAGCCCTTGGCATTCTCGAAGAGAAACGAAAAGCGAGGAAGAGACCGGCTGGTGATAGAGCATGAAGCAGGAACAGACAATACTTCCCATCGAGGTCGGCAGGCTCATCGGGAGCGTGGAACAGTTCAGGAACGAGGGCTACCGCCTTGCCCATATCGGCTGCACGAAGGTAGGCGACAATTCCTTTGAGATCAACTACTCGTTTGACAAGGATTATGTCCTCCAGAACCTGCGGATCACCGTGACGGCGGAAACAGAGGTCCCGAGCATCACCGGCATGTACTGGGGGGCGTTTGCGTACGAGAACGAGATGCACGATCTCTTCGGCATCCAGGTAAAAGGCATTAACATCGATTTCAAGGGCACGTTCATTAAAACAGCCATCAGGTACCCGTTCGGTGTCTCGGTTGCAAAGGAGGAGAAGAAATGACAAAGCAGATCATCGTCCCCTTCGGGCCCCAGCACCCGGTCCTGCCCGAACCGATCCACCTCGACCTTGTTCTTGAGGACGAGAAAGTGGTGGATGTCATCCCCTCCATCGGGTACATCCACCGCGGGTTCGAGAAGCTCGTGGAGAAGCGGGAGTTCACCGAGTACGTTTTCATCGCCGAGCGCACCTGCGGCATCTGCAGTTTCATCCATGGCTCAACGTACTGTCAGGGCATCGAGCAGATCATGGGGATCCAGGTCCCCGAACGGGCGGATTACCTCCGGACAATCTGGTCCGAATACTCCCGTCTGCACTCCCATCTCCTCTGGCTCGGCCTTTATGCCGACTCCTTTGGCTTTGAGAACCT
>NZ_PIZH01000080.1 GCF_002835825.1 Methanoregula sp.
TTCTGCGTGGCCCACAGCCCGTTCTTGTCCCCTTCCGCGGATGGGCAGGTGTGCTTGGTCTTGATGATCTTGCCGCTGGCCTTATAGGTCTGCTCGCGCTCCGACCATGCGGCATTGACATCGAATTCTATACCCAGCGTTGTCGCAAGCATGGTTGCCGCAAGATCCTCGGCATATTCCCCGGTCTTCTTCTCGGTTTCGCCATAGGCGTGATGTTCCGACAGGTACCCGTATTCGGCAGTATCGCTTGGGAGTGCGAGCCCGATGGCAGATGAGACGAGCCGGTTGGGCTCATTGGTATCGTTCCGGGCCATGACGCAGAAAGTCATGGCACCAGGCTCGAGTTTTTTCAGCCCGACCGACCGCGAAATCTGTTTGCACTTCGGGGGGAAGATGCTCGACACATAGACAAGATTACATTTTTCAATGCCGGCCTTCCGCAGTGCAAGCTCGAACGAGGCAAGACGATCTTTATGGACACCAACACCTTTGGTGAAAAAGATCTCTTTGGGAACATACATAGCTTTTATTGGAGCCATCCGTTTTTTTAAGTTATTGGTGCTGACAGGAAAAAATGGGGATTTTTTTAAGAATGGATCTCCAGAAATGGTCTTTTTCGCATGAAAACCTGCAGACTTGAGAACTATTTTGCACCAATCACGCCTGGTTAATCCTCTGGAGAATTTCTGAAAGTTCCCTCATCGAATCGATCACATAATCCGCACCATGCTCCTGTCGGCCTGCCGGGAACCAGTCCCCGTACCGTGCATAGACCGTCCGGATGCCAAGCCGGGTGCAGGGCTCGATATCGCGGCGGATGCTGTCGCCAATGAGAAGCACATCCGATGGGGAAGCCTGCATCATCTCAAGCGCGGTAAGGAACGGGCCGGGACCCGGTTTCTTCTCCTGCACAAGGTCAAACGAGACAAGGCTCGTGAAGTACTGGAGCATGCCGGTCTTCTCCAGCCGCAGGGTCGCATCGCGGGAATGCGCATCCGTCACGATACACATCGGGTATCCCTCATCAGAGAGGTGCTGCAGGGTTTCCATAACCCCGGGGTATGGATGAATCGCTTTCAGCTTCGCTGATTCGTATACCCGGCATGCCGCATCGAACGCCCCGTCCAGCGGGATCTTCCGGTCTTCCATGTACTGCCGGATATTGCCATGCGATTCAAAGCCATGCACCGGCTGGAGGAAGTACGAGAAGAGCTCGTCACCGTCATCCTGCCCGAGAAAACGTGTCACCGCATGGCAGGAAACAACCTGTGCCTCCACCAGGTCAAATAGAGTATTGTCCATGTCAAACAGGAGTGTCGAGACCGTACCGGGCATGCTCATTGCTTCTGGTTTATTGACCGGATTACGTAAAGATGCTATTGATGATCCCCATCCGGCAAGGCCGTCATGGAATGGTAATGAGGGTAATGTGTAAATATGACCGCGGATTACGTATGAGATACCTTACGGAAAGATAGCTTATCGCAGAACCGGTAATGAAACCTGTTGTGGCCATCCAGATTGGAGGCGTCCTGATAGCATCCGGCATCGTGTTTGCGTCTTCCCTTGCACCGGGCATTGGTATCGTATTCGGTGTCGGCGGTGTGGCGACCGTTCTTGTCGGAATTGCCATGCTCTTTGGCCTGGCACACCAGAAGACAAAATCCTGACTTCCTTATCCCTGTTTTCATCGGTTGCCGGGATGTACTTTTAATCCCAAAGACCGCACATACAGTACTGTTTCACGAGAGCGCTTGCTTATGGATGACATCTTTCTTGTCGAGATACGGCTGGGAAATACCAAGCGGCGGATCCGAAATACCGCTGCCGCGATCGCCACAACCGCCGGTATCGCACCGTATCTTGAGCGCCACCCGCACCTCACCCTTTTCGGGCCCATGGAACTGCTCCCGGGCGTTTCCCCTGATCAGATCCTTGACTGTATCGGATCCATTGCAGCGGGCTTCGATCCTCTTCCATTCACCCTTGACCGGTTCGAGAAACGGTCGGGAATGCATGGCAGTGTCATCGCTTTTTCTGTCCAGCCATCGGAATCACTGAAACTGCTGACAACGAAGATCGCCAGAGTCCTCAATACCCTGACAAAAAGCCATAATGCCTGGGACGGGCACCCTGAACAAAAATGGTATCACGTTACCGTGGCAAACCATCTCCGTGAAAAGACCAGTGCAAGGATCTTCTCTGCGCTGCTTGAATCGGAAACCGCAGACCCATGGCAGAACCGGGTCGGGGGATTGTTCTTCCGGATCCGGTCACTGCTGGAATATCGCATCCATGGACGGTTCCGTCCACCCCAAAAACCTGTGCTTCTTGATGAGACCGGCCTCCGGATCACGGTCATGCAGGGAGACCGGATTCTCGCGGAATATGATCTTCTGGAAAAACGCTGGAACACCGACAATCACCGTCATGACAGTCCCGGCTGGCAGCAGACGCTTGAGCGCTACCGGAGACATGCAGGTTTTGAGCTCACGATGCCCGATCCGGCCGATCCCGGTGACATCCTCGTGATTGCCGATCTCCATCTCGGCCATGCAAATATCATCCGGTACTGCTCCCGCCCGTTCCGTACCGGTGATACTGAAACCATGGACCGGGTCCTCATCGGTAACTGGAACGCCCGCTGCACGGAACATACAAAAATCTACCATATAGGCGATCTCTGCTACGGGCCTTCTGCCCGCTCTCCCCGGGAGTACCGCGCCATGCTCGGCGGCGATGCTGTCTTCATTGCCGGTAACCATGACAGTCCTGACCCGGGTTTAGCCCCGTTCATCTTCCTGGAACACGAGGGGATGCAGTTCTGCCTTGTCCATGATCCGTCGGATGCCCCGGAAGGATTCGATGGATGGATTATCCATGGCCACCACCACAACAACGACCTCCGGAACTATCCGTTCATCGACATTGTGCATAAACGGATCAATGTCAGTGCTGAAGTGATCGGGTATGTCCCGGCCAGTCTCTCAGCTATCTGCGAGACTATCCGTGATCGAACAAAGACCGGCACGAACGATCCCATACTCCTGAACTATCCTCATGTTTCCTGAACCGGGAATACCCGGTCCGCAATCCTTTTTACATACCGGCACGGAGTCACCATACAGGAGAAGCCGGTATGCTGTTTCACCAGGTTGTTTCCGAAGGTCTTGCTCACTATTCCTACCTCATCGCCTCCGGTACAGAGGCTGCCGTAATCGATCCGCGCCGCGACTGCGACATCTATCTTCAGATCGCACACAACAATGGACTCTCCATCCGCCACATATTCGAGACGCACCGGAACGAGGACTACGTGACCGGCTCAACCGCCCTGCGCGAAGCATGCGGAGCGGAGATCTGGCACGGGAGGCAGATGGATTTTGCGTTCGGCAAGCCCGTACAGGAAGGCGACCGGTTCACGATCGGGTCTCTTGAGATCATGGTACTGGAAACTCCCGGCCATACCGAGGAGAGCATCTCGCTCGTTGTCCGGGACCTTGCCGTCACACCTGATCCGTTCATGGTCTTCTGCGGTGACACCCTCTTTGCAGGAGAGATAGGCCGCACCGATTTTTATGGCCCGGACCGGAACGTCGAGATGGCCGGCAAGATCTTCGATTCCATCACCAGGAAGATCCTGACCCTTGGCGACGGTGTCATCATCTGCCCGGCCCATGGCCCGGGCTCCATCTGCGGCGGCACTATTGCTGAACACCCGTTCACGACCGCAGGGTATGAACGACAGTCCAATCCCCGGTTGAAGATGGGTCGGGATGCATTCATTGCACATCGTGTTACCGAATCGCCGTACACCCCCCACTACTTCCGGCGCATGGAGACATGGAACCGCAACGGGCCACCCCGCACTCCAGCCGATTTATTCCCACGCCCGCTCTCAGCCGAAGCTTTAGAAACCGCGATACGCGATGGCTGCCAGGTTGTCGATATCCGGTCCCCGACCTCGTTTGCCGGCGGTCACATCAGAGGAAGCATCTCGCTCTGGCGGCGCGGAATATCGGGATATGCCGGTTTTGTCCTCGATTACGAGAAACCAGTCGCCCTTGTCGATGATTTCAATACCGGCATCGATGAAGTTGCACGCCAGTTCAGCCGTATGGGATTTGACAGCATTACGGGGATCCTCTCCGGGGGATTTGGTTCCTGGGCATCTGCCGGAAAAGAGATTGCCCTACTCCCGTCCTGCACCGCCCCGCAACTTGCAGAGCGGCTGAAACGCGAACCTGAATTTTTGCTGGATGTCCGTCACGGGGAAACGTGGCGTTCCTATGGGCATATACCGGGAGCGCACCATATCTATGCCGGCGAGGTTCTGCAACACCTTGACAAGATCCCAAAGGACAGGACGGTCATCACGTATTGCGATGCGGGATTCAAAGGGAGCCTTGCAGCCAGCCTCCTCTCCCGCAACGGGTATCGTGACGTCACCAACCTATTGGGAGGGATAGCGGCGTGGACTCAGGCAGGGTTTGAGACCGGCCCCTGATCCCGTTTCTTTTCCCTGACCCCATTTGAAAAGGTTTATCGTCTTTTGTTAGGAATGAGGTTTGGGAACCTATGGAAATCATAAAAATCCCCCGTATGGACAAGGCAGAATATGACCGGTTGATCGAGAGAGGGTATGTCTGCCGCATCGCATTCCAGGGAGAGAAATACCCGTACATCGCACCGTTCCTCTATGTCTTCGATGGATCGTTCCTCTACTTCCTCTCGACCAAATACGGCAAAAAACTCGAGTATTTCCGGAAAAGCCCGTATGTCTCTGTCGAGATCGAGAAATACACAAAAGACCTTTCATCCTATACCTTCGTCACGCTCCAGGGATACCTGGAAGAGGTGGAGGATTCCATCGAGAAGAAACTGATCCGGGAAAAGTTCGTTGACTTAATCGTGGACCGCAACCTCTCGTGCAACATCCTTGCCGCCCTCGGCCACTCCCCGATGGATGCCCCTGTCGCCATTGCAGAAGAGGAACGCTCCCTTGTCTGGAAACTCGCCGGGGTTAAAGACATTGTCTCGCTGAAGAACCTTTAATCACCCTTTTTTCGTTCCGCTCCAGTTCCGCTGCCAGCAGGCCCGGGTCCGAGAGGGGAAGCGAGCATGTCTTTCCCGAACAGAGATATGCCGCTCCGTCCGGAGAAACAGGGATATCTCTTGTATAGGGGGCAATGGCCGCGAGAGCAGCGACAGTTTCAGGATCAGAAGCAGGCTTCAGGATCATCGTGCAGTGGGGGAGATACCGGGAATATACGACTGAAAGAAGTCCCTGCACAGCGTGAGAGCCGCGGTTACCAACGATCACGATCTCCTGCGATGGCCCGACAGCCCGTTCAATGGCACAGAGGAACCAGCAGAACGCCGACGGCGATTCACGGACGCGCCCGGTAAAGGATCTGGCAAGCGCTGCGGCAAGCTCCTCGTGTTCCGTGGTCCCGGTAAGCCGTGAGAGCCGGAGGAGGACCTCGCAGGCAACAGAATTTGCCGATGGCACAGCCCCGTCGTAGATCACCTTGTCCCGGACAAGGAGCGCTTCAGCATCATCGGCCGTGAAAAAGAATCCCCCGTTCTCCCGGTCAGGGAAATGATCCCCGAGTGTTTTCATGACCGCAAGCGCTTCGGCAAGGTACCGCGGATCGAACGTGCATTCATACAGTTCGATCAGCGCAAGGCCCAGGAACGCATAATCGTCAGCAAATCCCGAAATTGCACATTCGCCGTCGCGATACCGGTGCCAGAGCCTTCCATCCCCCGTCCGCATCCGCACAAGGATACATTCCATTGCGCGTTCCGCGGCTGCACGGCATTCCCCGTTACCAAAGACCCGGGCCGCCTTTGCCAGTGCAGCGATCATCAGCCCGTTCCAGTCGAGAAGCACCTTGTCATCCCGCCGGGGATGTTCGCGATTCTCCCGCGCTGCAAAGAGCTGTTTTCGGATGGATGCAATGCGCCGGCCAAGATCCTCCTGCGGGATGCCGGTGACCCCCGTTAGTGCCTCATCGGATAGAGTCCGAAAGAGGATATTTTCCGTGCCGGTACCATCGGGTGAGGAGAAATTTCCCGCATCCCGGGCATTGAAGACCCGGCCGGCAATCGCAGCATCGTCTTTCCCGAGCACGGCTTCCAGTTCCCGTGTAGTCCAGAGATAGAATGCCCCCTCGCCCCCAGGATTGTCCGCGTCTTCAGCAGAATAAAACGCCCCTTCCGGATCGGTAAGATCGCGCAGGACGTACCGGACCGTTGACTTCACCGTCTCGCGGTAGCGATCGTTCCGGGTTGCCTGGAATGCCTCGGTGTATGCCATCAGGAGAAGCGCCTGGTCGTACAGCATCTTCTCGAAGTGCGGCACACGCCACTGTGCATCGGTCGAGTACCGGTGGAACCCGCCTCCGATGTGGTCATGGATCCCGCCGTCATGGATAGCATCCAATGTTTTTACCACCATGTCAAAGGCACGCTTCTTGCCGGTCCTCTTCCAGTACCGGAGCAGGAAGAGCAGGGTATGCGGGGTCGGGAATTTCGGGGCGCCGGAGAATCCCCCGTATCCAGGATCGAACCGGAGCAGGAGATCCTCGTACCCCTCGTCCAGCAGCGCTGCATCCGGTTCCAGCCCGGCAGGTACCGCATCACGTGTCCCAAGGGCCCGGGTGATGGATTCTGCGGACCGGAGGAGTTCTCCCCGCTGTTCCCGCCAGGCTTTTGCGATGCGCGGGAGCAGGTCGAGGAGGCCCGGAACCGCAAACCGCCGCTCCTTTGGGAGATAGGTGGCTGCAAAGAACGGCTTCTTCTCCGGTGTCATCACGATCGTCAGCGGCCATCCCCCCTGCCCCGAAAGCATCTGGCAGACCTGCATGTACGTGCTGTCGATGTCGGGCCGCTCCTCTCGGTCCACCTTGATGGCGATAAAGTCGCGGTTGAGCAGCTCTGCGACTTCCGGATCCTCGAACGACTCGTGCGCCATTACGTGGCACCAGTGGCAGGTCGCGTACCCGATCGAGAGAAAGACCGGCTTGTCCTCGCGTGCTGCACGCGAGAACGCCTCCTCGCCCCACGGAAACCAGTCCACAGGGTTCTTTGCATGCTGGAGGAGATAGGGGCCCTTCTCGCCCAAGAGGCGGGTGCCCTTTTCGCCCTCCCCGCCCGGCTCCCGGTTCTGCATCCGGTGGCT
>NZ_PIZH01000081.1 GCF_002835825.1 Methanoregula sp.
GATAACTATTTTCTTTTAATTCTTTTAAGTCCTTTTGCTGATATGAACTTTTTATTTCGGCAGTTCAAAAACTTTGTTATGAGATTACGAGGTAATTGGAGGAAATCCGGCGTTTTATCCGGAGCCTTTTTCATTTCGCCCCCAAAAGTACTATAGATTGTCAGCCATGAAGATCGGCATTATCGGGGGAGGATTGACCGGCCTTGTCGCAGCTGATGCTCTGGCCGGGGATCACGAGGTTTATCTTTTCGAGAAACTGCCCTATCTCGGGGGATGCCTTTCGTCATACAACATGAACGATTACTGGATCGAGCGGTATTATCATCATTGCTTCGCTACCGATACTGCCTTGTTCTCACTTCTGGAACAGCTCAACCTTTCAAAGAGGCTGGAATGGATCACCGGGACAAGCGGATATTATGCACGGGGCAGGATTTTTCCGCTTAACACACCAGGGCAGATCCTCTCCTATCCTGAACTCTCCCTTATCGATAAGGCAAAACTTGCCTGGCTCACGGTAAAGGCAAAAAAGATCGATCTTACCGGACTTGACGCCATCCCTGCGGAACAGTACATCATCGAGAACCTGGGCACCTCTCTCTATTCGGCATTCTTCGAGCCCCTGCTGAAAAGCAAATTCGGCGACAGGAGGAACGAGGTCTCGGCCGCATGGCTCATCAGCCGTATCGCCATACGGTCGAACCGCGGCGTTTCCGGTGAGAAACTGGGCTACCTGAACGGGGGATTCCACCAGGTAATCTCGGCACTCGAATCATCCATAACCGCAAAAGGCGGACTGATCCAGAAGCAGGTTCCTGCTGCATCCCTCGAAAAACAGGGGAATCGATGGACGCTTAACGGCATTTCCTTCGATGCGATCGTCTCAACAATACCCCCTCATGAACTGGAACGGATGGGCGGGCCGGCTCTCACGCATATCCCCTACCAGGGTGCTGCCTGCATGACACTTGCCCTGGATCGCCAGGTAACAGAAGGTGTGTACTGGCTCAACATGAAAGACTCGGCACCATATGGTGCTGTCGTTTCGCACACAAATTTCATCCCAAAGGAACGCTACGGAGAGCACATCGTCTACCTTGCCTCTTATTTCTCCGGAACAGTCCCTTACCAGCTCGACGACCGGATGATCGCAGATTTCTGTAGGAGATTTGCTGTCCCCGAACGCGAGATCCACTGGCACCGGATGGCTGTCGACCCGTGGGCCGGGCCGGTCTATACGGTAGGGTACCGGAACCTCCTGCCGGCATACGAGCAGTCCGGGCTTTTCATGGCAGGAATGTTTTCCCGGACGAATTATCCCGAACGGAGCATGGAGGGATCGGTGCGGGCAGGTCTTGAGGTAGCAGAGTGTATCAGGAGAAGGATCCATGGCACCACCTGAAGTCACCGCAATCATCCCGGTCTACAACGACCGGGAATCCCTTGAGAGAGCACTCCAGATATCTGTCACGATTCTTTCCCAATGTTCCCCGTCATTTGAGATCATTGTCGCAGAGGACGGGAGCACAGATGGGAGTGCAGCGATCGTTGAAGATTTCAGCAGGGCAGACTCACGAGTCCGTCTCCTCCACAGCGACGCGAGGCAGGGCAGGGGCCGGGCTCTCACCCGTGCGATACAGGAAGCGCAGGGATCGATTGTCTGTTATTTTGATGTCGATCTTGCAACGGATATGCAGCACCTCCCGGAACTGATCGGGTCGATCCGGGAAGGATATGACATGGCAACAGGTTCGCGGCTCATGCCCGACAGTGACATTGTCCGGACTGAGGGCCGGGAAATTGCAAGTCGTTCCTATAATTTTCTCGTGCGGTTGTTCTTGTCAAGCACGCTCTTCGACCACCAGTGCGGGTTCAAGGCATTCAACCGGGAACGCATCCTGGCCATCATCCCGAAGGTCCGTGACACCCACTGGTTCTGGGACACGGAGCTCCTTGTGAGGGGCCAGCGGAAGGGTTTCCGCGTAAAGGAATTTGCAGTTCGCTGGCGGGCAGGAAAAGGGACAACCGTAAAGGCTAAGGATATCTTTTCGATGGGCAGGGCAATCCTCCGGTTGTGGTGGCAGATCCATGTATCGAAAAATTAGCGCTATTGTCATCCCGACACTGTTTGCCATAGGCATCATCGGGTACATGCTGTATAGTGTGTGGGATGACCTGCTCGTTGCACTCCGGCACATCATACCGGAGTTCCTCCTCATCGGAATAGCGATCTGCCTTGCTGCATGGGTCCTTCGCGGGTGGAGGTACCGGAAAATCCTTGCCGGCCTGAACTACACCGTGAAGATGACCGTATCGATGGCATGTATCTTTGTCAGCCAGACGGTCAACCTTGTCGTGCCTGCACGGCTCGGTGACTTTGTCCGCGTCTTCATCTTAAAACACGAGTACAACACGACTTATTCTGAAGGCGTCTCATCAATTGTCGTGGAACGGATCTTTGATATTTTCACTGTTGCCCTGCTTGGTGCCATTTCGATCTTCTTTGTCATCAATGCACCGTCATGGTTCCTGACACTCATCATCGTCCCGCTTGTTGCCGGGTTGGCATTCTTCGCGTTCCTGGTCGTTGTTGGCAGGTTCTCTTTACCCACCAAGTACATAGCCCTCATCCTCCACATGCTCCACAAGATCAAACGGGCTTCGCTCACCCCCCGGTCCATCGTGTTGCTCGGATCCTCATCCATTCTCATCTGGCTCCTCGACATCCTCGTCTGTTATGCAGTTGTCATGATGTTTGAACAGCAGATCCCCTTTGCTGTTGTCGTGCTTGCGGTCGTCATCGGGAACCTGGTAAAAGCAGTCCCGCTTACACCCGGGGGGATGGGGACGTACGAACTCTCCCTTGCCCTTACATTCGGGCTTTCCGGCGTGAGCCCGGCTGTTGCAACCCTGATTGCGGTCATCGATCATCTGATCAAGAATCTTGTGACCCTGATTGGGGGGATAATTTCGATTTACTATCTCGGAGACTGGGTCATTCCCAGTATCAAAGAAGCGATCAACACAAAGTTCAACGGGGGTAAGAAATCTGACGGCACCTGAACAGCAGATCATTGCCGTGCTCAGCTGGCTTGCGGTCCTTACATTCCTGCAGCTCTCACTATATCCGTCCCTGAAAAAGACCTTTGGCCGCTTCGCGTTTCCTGTTGCATTCCCGGCTTCGCTTCTTGCCTTTACCATCCTTTCCTGGTATTGCGGGCTTGCGCGGATCCCCATCTATGCGGCTCTCATCCCCTTCATCGTTCTTGCAGCATGGCACCTTTACCAGAGGAACTACAAGATCCCTGACCTGAAAGAACAGTGGCGCTGGGAAGCCCTCTTCCTGGTTACCTTCCTCATCATGCTGGATGTCCGGTTCGTGAACCCGACAATCTCCTATGCCGAGAAGTTCATGGACCACGGCTTCCTTGCATCAGTGATCCTGAACCCGGTTGTCCCCCCGCTCGATCCCTGGTTTGCCGGGGGCACTCTCAATGTCTATTACTATCTCGGGTACTGGATGCTCGGCTGCCTTGCCATAGTGAGCGGAGTCCCTTCAAACATTGCATTCAACCTGTCGCTTCCAACCATCTTCGCACTCTCCGCGATCAGCCTGTATGCCATCGGCACACTGCTGCTCGATCGTTTCCGCTGGCTCCCGCTTATTGTCCTCATCCTCCCCAACCCGGCTCTCATCTACCAGCTCATCACCGGATCAGCGGTGAATCCGGCCTACGATGCCTCGCTCTCATGGCTGGGAACGCGGACCATCACCAACACCATTAACGAGTATCCCCTCTTCTCCTTTGTCTGGGGCGATGTCCACGCTCACGTTGTCTCGATCTTCAACCAGCTTTTCCTCATCCTGCTCCTCCTTTTTGTCTACCGGAACTGGGAGTCTCTGGACAATAGACAAAAAGCCATTGTAACGATCCTGGTTTCCCTCAGCCTTGGTTCGATGCCGCTCTTCAATACCTGGGATGTTCTCATCTATGCACCCCTTGTGCTCATTGTCGCATTTCTCCTCATCGGGAGGAACCGGGCATCACCAGGAAGAGACACCTGGGCATTCCTCTTAACCGTGCCGCCCCTTTCTATTCTCTGTTACCTTCCCTTCTATCTCCAGCTGCAGACACAGACCGGGGCAATCGCATTTGTCAGGACACCCTCGGACCCGGTTGAGTTCCTCTGGGTGAATGGCATCTTCATCGCCATCTTTATCGCGCTGCTTGTCCCGGAGTTCCGGAAACGGCCATGGCTCCTCATTGCATGCCTGCCCTTTGCCCTTGCCGGGTACATCGCTGCAGCGATTGCGATCATCCCCCTTGTTTATCTCATTGCCAAAGCCGATCGCGATTTTCCCGATCTTCTTGCGGCGTTCGGTCTGGCCATTCTTGTGATCTGCGAACTGGTGTACATGAAGGATAACATGGGGGAGACCTTCTTTCGCATGAACACGGTCTTCAAATGTTATCTCCCGGCATGGCTGATGCTCGGTACCGCTGCACTGGTCATGGTCGGACAGTGGCTTGCACGGTGGGGGCGCATTCCGGTTTTTTCTGCCCGGCTCACGACAGCAGCAACCCTCGGGATCGTTCTTCTGCTCCTTGCTGTCCCGTTCATGGTATCCTACAATTCCGGATACGGTACCAACACTCTTGACGGACTTGAGTATCTCTCCGCTTCGCACCCGGGAGATGCAGGGGCGGTTGCTTACCTCCGTACGCTTCCCCCGGGCGAGATCCTTGTCGAGTCAGAAGGCGGGGACTATTCGTATTACTCCCGGGTGTCCTCGTTCACGGGGATTCCTGCGATCATCGGCCAGCCATTCCATGAATACATGTGGAGGGGGGATAAAAGCGGCTGGTTCTCTGAACGAAAAACCGACATCCGGGAGATCTATGAACGGCCCGAACTGACCGTTCCGCTCATGAGAAAATACAACGCCACCCTGCTCTATGTCGGGGATCCTGAATATGAACGATACGAGGTCTCCCTTCCAGAAACCGGATTGACAAAGGTCTATTCAGAAGGAACAACGACAATATATCGGATTTCTGCCTCATCCACAGGTATACATTCAGGATAACAGGCAGCCACGAGTAAACTTTTCCCGTCGGGGCACAAACCTTTATTTCCGTTCCTGTCGAACTGATATGGCTACATCATTGCTTACTGATGAGTAATGAAGGAGCATAAGAACTCCTGAATGAGGTGAGTTATGGCAAAAGGCTACGTTAAAACCCAAGCTCCAGAAGAGCTCCAGAACAAGGCGCTCGAAGCCCTTGAAGTCGCACGGGACACCGGAAAGATCAAGAAGGGATCCAATGAGGCAACCAAAGCCATCGAGCGCGGCATTGCAGCACTCGTGGTTATTGGCGCCGATGTTGAGCCCGAAGAGATCGTGATGCACCTCGGGCCGCTCTGCGAAGAGAAGAAAGTCCCCTATATCTTCATCAACAAGCAGAACGATATTGGCGCTGCAAGCGGCCTCGATGTCGGTTCCGCAGCAGCAGCAGTCGTCAAGCCCGGCAAGGCAAAAGAGTCGATCGACGAACTTGCAAAGCAGCTTGACGCGCTGAAGGCGTGAGGTTCTCAACCATGGCAGACGATGCAACGCCGGCAGAAGTTATCGAGGTCGTTGGCTCAACCGGCATGCACGGTGAGGCAATGCAGGTCAAGTGCCGTATCCTCGACGGCAACAACAAGGGACGGATCATCACCCGCAACACCGTGGGCCCGATCCGTGAAGGAGACGTCATTATGCTCCTTGAGACCGAGCGCGAAGCAAAGAAACTCTCGAGGCGGTAAACGATGGTTGAACAGCATGTCTGCAGTTTCTGCGGCAGCCAGCTCGAGCCCGGCACCGGAAAGATGTTTGTGAAGAAGGACGGGACTATCCTCTACTTCTGCAGCACAAAGTGCCAGAACAACCACAAGCTCGGCCGCGTTCCGCGCCGTGTCCAGTGGACAAACGCCGGCAGGAAAGCACTCGGCAAGGAGTGATCCCCATGCTGGATCGCACCTTTGTGATGGTCAAGCCCGACGGGGTCCAGCGCGGCCTCGTGGGCGAGATCGTCTCCCGGCTCGAGGCAAAAGGCCTCAAGCTCGTGGCAGCCCGCTTTGAAAAGTTACCGGAGCAGCGGGTGACAGAGCACTACAAGGAACATGTCTCAAAACCCTTCTTCCCTTCGATGAAGGAATATATCATGAGCGGACCGGTATTCCTCATGGTCTGGGAGGGAAAGAATGTGGCAGCGATCGTAAGAAAAGTGGTTGGTTCCACAAACCCGCAGGAAGCTGCGCCGGGTACCATCCGCGGCGACTTCGGTATCGACATCGGCAGGAATGTAATCCACGCCGCTGATTCGCCGGAGAGTGCAGCACGCGAGATCGGGATCCATTTCAAAACCACTGAAGTGTTCGATTACAAGCGGATCGATGAATCCGTATTGTACGAATACTGATCCTTTTTTGGCCCCAATTATTGGGGACCTGGCTTTGCAGGACAACGGCAGGGTCCGCGCCTTGTGAATGTCAATCCAGAATAAGGATACATGGTCTGATAAGACCGCGATAACCAGCCGGGATTCTATCTGACCCTTCATTTTCACCCGCGTACCACAGGTTATATGATGCCTGCTTCAGATTATATCATGAAACAAACGGGGAAGAGAAAATGAGTGACTGGGATATTGCATCGGTCGGGCATGTGCTGATTGGCAGCAGCATCACGGTTGCCGGGATTATCATAGCCGCACTGCTCATCGGTATGAATATCCCGATGGCACCATTCCTGCTCCTGACAACCACCATGCTCATTGTTATGAGCGCTATTCTCATCATTTACAAGGTCCCCCGGAGTCCCCCACCCATCTGAGCGAGGCACTGCATGGATGATCACCAACCGGTCCGGATATGCAGCGCCCAGATAGCCGGCACCTGGGACAATCACACGGCAACACTGGAAAAGGCCCGACCGCTCGTTTGCCATGCAGCGGCCTCCGGTGCCCGCCTGATCTGTTTTCCCGAGCAGGTTGCAACCGGCTGGGACCCCGGTTCTACAAACCATACTGAAGAGCTGAACGGCACAATCGTACCGGCCTTGCGCGAAATGGCATACGCGAGCACGAACGCGGATCTTGGGACCCTCCGGCCTCACAGTGAAGCACG
>NZ_PIZH01000082.1 GCF_002835825.1 Methanoregula sp.
CCTTCACTAACGATTTTTCCATTCGTTGGTTCGTCGAGGAGGCCGAGCATGTTCAGGAGGGTGGTCATGACCCTCCCGCTCGAACCCATGATGCAGATGAACTCCCCCTTGGCAATGTCGAGCGTGACACCATCGAGCGCCCGCACTTCGACATTCCCCATCCGGTAAATTTTGGTCAGGTCGGATATCTCGATCATGTCAGGCCCTCATGGCGGACTGGATATCTTCACGCGATACCTGGTACGCGGGAACGTATCCAGCAACCAGCGATGCGGCAAAGAGGATCAGGGAGTTCTGGATCAGGTCCCAGGGAGTCAGGTACAGGGTCGCCGACCATTCGGGCGTTACAATGGGGTTTGCCGCGAGGTATGCCGCCATCAGGAGCGTAAGCACGAGACCAAAGAGGATCCCAAGCACCGACATGATGACCACCTGGAACCCGTAATTGTGCATGATGACCTCCTTGTCCACCCCGATAGCTTTCAGGATTCCGATCTGCCGGCGGCTGTTGATGGTCTTGATGGTGATGACGATGAAGAGCACGACCGTTGTAATGATGATACCCACGATGAGCGAGACCATGTTGATGATGGCGAAACTCTGGAGCGCCCGTCCCATGCTCTTCTCAAGCAGGTCGCCGGTTGTCTGCACCTTCTCGGAGACACCGTAACGCTGGAGCTCGTCTTTTACGAACTTCTCGGTATACCCGGGCTTGATCTTGACGGTGATATACGCTGCATTGTCGGCAGCCTTCGGGTCTGCAAGCGCCATGTCCGTATAACTCACATAAACAGCGGTATCCGCCTGGTACCAGCCGGTATAGAAGATCCCCTTTACCCGGTAATCCTTCACGTACCCGTTGCCATAATCAATCGTGATCGAGTCGCCGACACGGACCCCGCCAAGAGACTGCTCGAACTCGTCTTCTTCCTTTACCGATGCATCGCCGGCAATGGATTTACTGATAATCACTTCACCGGTATCCGCATCGCCAAGGTAACTGCCGGCAACCATCTTGGTATACAGGGGTGAGACCAGCTTCTCGTCATTGGGCTGGATCGCCCGCACGGTTGCGCCGAGCATCCGTTTGCGGTATGTCAGGGTTGCCCCCTTACTGAAATGCGGGGTGGCCCGCACTACACCGGGCATACCGTTGATGAGGTCGAGGGTTGCGTCCATGTCGGAAATGTACCGTTCGCCGGACTTGGGGCTGACAAGTACGTTGCCGATCTCGTAGTCCACGACCTGCTTCGTGATGCTCTGCCCGATCCCGTTGAAGAGGCCGGGCAGGAAGATCATGTTGGTGAAGCACATCCCGATGATCAGGATCGTTAAGAGCACGCTTGACCTGCTGCCCCGCTGGAGTGACCGCAGGGCGAGCAGGAAGGCGACCTTCAGCTCTTTCTTTCCCATGGGAATGTACCGTCGCCGTTCTTCCTTGGCAGGTACCAGTACCTGTAAGCAAGGATCCCGATTACTGCAAGCACGAGGATCACAAGGACGATGCTGCCGGAGTTGTCTTGGGGTGTGACCCTCAGGTTCATCTGCCGGATCTCTGTATGGACCCCCATATCATCCGTGTACCGGATCGTGAGGGTGTAGGGGTAATTGCCGCCTTTCATGCCTTCCAGCAGGAAAATGGCAGGGGCATCGTTCCCCGGCTTGATCTTGCCGATGAAGGCCTCTTTTGTCCCGTCGGCAGGGAGGTCTACCTTTGCCGATACCTGCTTGGCTTCTCCGGTTCCGGTGTTCTCGATCCGGATCGTGAGGTCGAAGGGGGTGTTTTCCGTGAGACGGGACGGGCTCGTGTCAACTGACACGAACCCCAGCTCCGCCTTCCCCTTCAGAACCACATCGATACCAGTGGATTCAGAGACGGGTCTTCCGTCGATGGTATTGTAACTGATCGTGACGGGCACACGGACGAGACCGGCACCGGCCTGCTTGTCGGAGAGAAGGACAATCGATACGCTCTTCTGTTCACCGGGGCCGATCATGCCCAGGTGGTACAGGTCCGCACCCTTCGGCGCAAGCTTCCCGCTGACATTCGTGACTATCAGGGTGACGTCATCGGCAAGCAGCTGCCCCGCGTTGCTGATGGTCAGCGTTACCGGAATCTCCTCGCCCGGGTTAACGCTCCCATCCAGCGAACTGTCCATGATAAGAATTGCCTGCTTCTGGATCCCGATAGCGGTGTTGACGTTGACCGGGATCGGGTACTTGGTATTTGCCCCGTTCTTCACATCAACCCAGACTTCCGGGTAGTAAAGTCCGCTCCTTGTGGGTGCCTGGATCGAGAAGGTGAGCGGGATAGACTGGCCCGGCCCGAGACTGCCGGCCTTGTCATAGTTCTTGGTCAGGACCTTAAGGCCGTTTCCCTCAAGATGGACAGTATCAATGTTGACCGTAATGTCCGCAGTCGTTATGACGGTATAATCGTCCGGAGAGAGTTTTCCGGACTTCTCGGTCGTTGATGCGCTGGATGCCGTATTCTTGAGGGTGACCGTAATGGTCCCAAGGCTGTCCGGCATCAGCACCGATGGCGAGACTTCATAGCTCGTTATGGTCACAGTCGGTGCATCGGTGGCCTGCACGGCCGGCATGATTGCAACAACCAGTGCGAACAGGACGCCCAATGCAATAATTGTCCTTAGTAATCTCATAATCTCATTCCGGTTATTGTGATAGCTGATCATAGTGTTTCAAGGCTGATTGAACCAACCCCCTGGTTCAGGGTTATCTCATTGACCGCGACTGCCGGGTTGAACCCCGCCGTTACAAAGACATCGCCGTCCTGTACGAATCCGTTGTTGCTGATATCGCCGATGCCGGTCTTTGCCCGGATCCGGGTGTTACTTTCCCGTGGCACGCGGAGCGTAAGATCCCCGATACCATTCCGGATCACGGCATCGAACCGCTCGCGCTGGTTCCTGCCAAGAGTGATCGTTGTATCCCCGGCGCCATTGTGGACTTCCAAAGATTCCAGGGTCAGGCCGTCGAGGTCAAGCCGGCAGTCTCCCGCCCCGACATTCACTGCAAGGGTAACAGGAATGTCGTTGTTTAACGCGATCGTCCAGCGGTTGGGAGAGTCCACGGAAAACCATTCCTTTGCCTTATGCCCTTTTTCCGTCAGGGCAACGGTTTTTCGCGACCCGTTGACACTCTGGACCAGTTCCGGCTGCCATTCCGGTGCTTTCGAGAAGACCGACACATCCATCAGCACATCGTCCGGTGCCCCTCCAAAGACCCGGAGTTCGCCGGCCCCAAGGGTCATGGTTACATCGCCATAACCGGCACCGTCAGGCAGGACCGTTATTTTGTTGGGCGAGAGGAAAGCGGTATGGCGGAAGGGCGAGAAATCCTGGTCTTTTGACTGCGGGAGCTCCCCCGAGAGCGCAAGGATACCAAACCCGATAAGAAACGAAACGATGGTGATCGCAACAAGCCACAGTACTATGCGGGTTACCCGGATGTCGCCGATACTGAGGTTTTCCCTGCCGGAAACCTGCAGTTCCGGTTTTTCCCTGGTCTCAATCATGTCAGCCGCTCCGTTCCGGTGATCACACCGATATTCCACTTGAGGTACCGTATCCCGATGTGGTAGAAGAACCGTGCAAGGAAGAGGTCTCCAATAACGAGCAGCAGGCCGAGCGCCGTGATCCCGATCGAGAAGAATATTCCCGCTGCCGGAGAGAGCCAGATCGCAAACGATGGATTCCCTGCAAGCTGGAGCAGGGCAAAGATCCCCGCAACCGGTCCGCAGACCGTGAATGCAACTCCGACGATGAAGATGATGACCAGCAGGAGTACGAGGATGATGAACGGAATGAGAACAAACACCAGGTTGAAGAGCCCAAGCCCGATGGTTGCAAGGACTGCATGGAGGATGTTTTTGCAGCTTGTGACAGCTTCGGCCTTCTTCACCAGGTGGGTGGCACGGATCTCGCGCGCAATGTCTTCGGGCGATCCCAGCGAGCGGAAGAGATCCTCTTCCAAGCGGCCTTCTGTCCTCCCGATCCGGAAATGCTCGGTATAATCGGAGACGATATCACTCAGTTCCTCTGGAGGCAGCGTGCCTTCCAGCCGGCTTTTGAGGATTCGCACGAATTCCTGTTCAGTCTGCAGCATGGTTCTTCCCTTCCAGGAGCGCGTTCACCGATGCACAAAACTGCATCCATTCTTCCTTCTGTTCATGTTCTTCTTTCCTTCCGCTTTCGGTAAGACGGTAATACTTCCGTGGCGCTCCCCCGGCAGATTCCTGCAGGTACGTGGTGACGTGCCCCTCATCCTTCAGCCGGTGCAGGAGCGGGTAGATCGTCCCTTCCGAGATATCGATCCGTTTGGATATCTCGTTGACAAGTTCATACCCGTAACAGTCCTTGTGGGCCAGAACAGAGAGAACGCATATCTCAAGTACGCCTTTTTTGAACTGGATATTCATGGGATCTCCCTGGTCAGAGTGCATGCCCGTCCCCGGTGCCGAAGCCCCCGGGGACAGATACAGAGGGTAGTGGTGCCGGGCCTGCACATGCTTTCTGTTTGGCACAGTATCTTGCGTTGCAAGGTACTTACCATTATTGAGAATGCCACATATATAATTCAATCGCTTTTATTTCCTTTTCACAGCTGGATTCATCACCTCTTACTAACGGCACTATCACCCGGTTACGGACCGTGCCTGCATGATCTGCCGCACCCGGATCCGGGGCGGAATCATCTGTACATAGCTGCACTACCCACAAGCATTAATCTTACCGCAGGTAAGTTATTACTACCTGCAGTACGGGGAATCGGGCGTTACTATTTTCCCTGCCCGCGCAGGAACCTACTGGTTGAGTTATGCCACGCATCATACGGGAATATCGTGACGAGGTCAAGAGAAAGATCATCCGGACCGCCTTCACCCATTTCCTCGAAAAAGGATACCATGGCACAACCATGGGTTCGATCGCAGAGAGCCTCGGCGTTACAAAACCCGCCCTGTACCAGTATTTCCCGGGCAAGGAAGAGCTCTTTGCCGCAGTAGCCGAACTGGCACGGGATGATTTCAAAGGGACGCTCGAACGTTCGTTCGCCGGGCGAAATTTGGCAGAGGGGAGTGCAGCACTGTTCGATGCGCTGCTCCGCTATGTCCCGCAATTCAATGGCATGTACTCAGAGATGCTCCTTCTCGCAACCCGGAACGAACGCCTCCGCCAGATACTTGCGGAGGACCGGAAAGAGGATATCTGGGTGATCGAACGGTTCATCCGCCGCCAGCAGGAAACCGGCCTGGTCTCAAAGGAACACAACCCCCGGGTCCTTGCCCTTGCCTGCGATGCTTTGGCAAACGGCCTCCTCATGGATGTCCTGATGGGTATGGACAAAGAAGAGGCAAAAGCGGTCTGGGTTGCTGCCATATCGCAGCTCACCCGCGTTGAATAGTTCACGACCTTCTTATCAGACATCCAGTATCCGGTACCACAGTCATCGCAGGGTGGCGCAGGATTATCGCACTACCGCGATCACAAAAACCCCGTTCCCCAAACATCCGCCTCAGGGGATCACTACCTCCCTGTCTATCCATCATTGATCCGGAAACCGGAATGGAATCTTTCCTGTTTTGCAGAATTGAGCACCGGAACGCGGGCCGGAAATGGGTTAACGGTTATTCGTGACTCAGGACAACCGAAACAACACTTCCTGCAATCTCGTTCTCCAGCGACCGCTTGAGTGTTGCGGTAAACTCCTGGACATCTCCCATCTTCTGCTCCGGGTCAAACCCGAGGAAGATCTCGATGTAGATCCGGCTCCCGGACCGTCGCGAACGGACCCCATGGAACTCATCATACTTATCAAAGGAGCCGGAGAGTTCCCGCAGGATGACCAGCTGGAGCTCCTCGTCAAGGGTCTTGTCAAAGAGGTCGGGGAGCGAGGAGGAGAACTCGCGATAACCCGCAAAGAGAAGGAACCCGATGATGATGAACGAGACCACCGGGTCGATATAATGCGCCCATTCGTAGTGGATGCAGATAACCGAAAGGATGAGCGCGAAGAGCAGCAGCAGGTTGGAGAACGTCTTGGCCCGCCGCAGGCGCCACTGGGACTCCATGATCGGGGAGGGATCTTCCATTGAACGGCGGCGGTAGGTCTGCCAGTGGTGATAATCGGCGATGCTTGCGATGATCATGAGCGGGATACCGATATACGCGGCAACCATCTCAAACTCTTCCGGGTGCATGAGCCGGTGGAGGGTAAAGAGGACAAGGATAATGATAGAGACCCCCATCACGCTGCCGGTGATGATCCTTGTTAAGGTCTCGAACTTCCCCATGCCGTAATCGTAGGTGAACTTCCCCCCGGCCTTCATCCTGCGGATGATCATGAGAGCAAAGAGCGTGGCCAGGACCTCGTTTGCATACTTGAAGACATCGGAAAGGAGCGCGGCAGATCCCGAGAGGATGACTGCGACAGTCTCCGGCACCAGGATGAGGAAATCGATGCAGAGCCCATGGAAGACCAGCTTCTCGCGGGACTCTTTGATTTCCTCTTTCCCAGCAGCGCTCACGTTTTCCGGCATATTTGTCTTGTATAATAGGATGTGAAGGGGGAAAAAGGTGTGTGGATAGAGAAATGCACGTATAGCCACCAGACTCCTATGGGGAGAGGAAAAGGCGCATAACATAGTGAAGTAACGCATTTCCTGTACCTAAAATGTCACATTATCCAAACAGGTAATACAGAGGCATCGCCTGCGCCCCGAATCAGGGCTTTCGAAGAACGCATCGGCGTTCTTCTCTTCCTCCAGATCTGATGCCCTGTCGCAGGCGCAAGGGGGGCGATCCGTAAACGATGATATCTCTGTTTTAAAAAAAAGGTGTTTTCACTTGTGCGTGAAGTACGCCACAACCCCGTCCGGGCCAACCGCATCGATCTTCACAAACCCGACCCGCTCAAACTGGACAACCTTCCCGAGTTCGTTCTTCACCGCGGGCTCGCAAGCCCCTTTTACTTCGCCTTCCTGCGTCAGCAGCGTGCAGGGCACAGTCGCCTGCGCCGGGAGCCACTGGATGATCCGGGCCTTTGCGGCCCGGGCATCGGCCAGCGAGTCCCCGCCATAGGAGAACGCGGGGATGTCGCTGTTCCACGCAATCTTCACG
>NZ_PIZH01000083.1 GCF_002835825.1 Methanoregula sp.
TTGCAGACCGGGTCCTTGATCTCACCGGGCTCAAGGTGCTTTCCGCAGCCCTGGTCGCACTCATCGCCCCGGGCCGGCTTGCCGCAGTGCGGGCAGACTCCCTCGACATACCGGTCGGGCAGGAACCGTTTGCATTTCGTGCAGTAGGCCTGGTGGACGACCTGCTTGTAGATGTAGCCGTTCTTCTCCAGCCGCGAGACGATGTCCTGCGTCCGGTTGTGGTTGGCCGGGTCGTCTGTCATCCCGAACCGGTCGAACATCACGCCCATCCGTTTGAACGTCTCATCAAAGTGCTTGTGGTATTTCTCCGAGAGCGCACGGGGCGTTGTGCCAGTCTCCTCGGCAGAGACAACGATCGGGGTCCCGTGGTTATCCGAACCGCAGACGAAGACGACCTCCTCGCCTGCCCGCCGCATGTAGCGGACATACGCATCAGCAGGTACGTATGTTCGCAGGTGGCCAAGATGGCAGGGGCCGTTGGTGTACGGCAGCCCGCAGGTGACGAGCAGCGGCGGTTGATTCATCACTATGTTTTAGATGGTTCTGCGTAATAAGATCTGTAGATGGCTAAACAGCTGAACCTGCCCACACGGGCATTCGGGGCAGAGCCGCAGGTCCCGGACCGTGCTGTGCTCGCCGACTGGATCGCAGAGCACCGGGGCAGGCTTGCTGACATCATCACGTACCGTCTCGACCAGTCTCTTGCACCACAAATCCCGGCGGGAATCGGGACCTCCTGCGCCGGGGGGAGATTCTACGGGGACCGTATCCGCCAAAGCATCGAGGGGATAACGGGGAACAGGGCAACCGGGGAACTGCATGCCAACACCCCCGACATCATCGAGGATGCAGCGGCCATCGTGGTGCAGAAGAAGGGCTCATGGTGTGCCATGCCGGCGCCGCATGCACTCGGCATACAGGATGCATATTATTGCGATGCCGATGAATGGAACGATGCGATCTGCGGGATCTACCGCACCCTGATGAGGGCTATGCGGGACACGGGTGTTTTTGGTCACGTCCTGATCGGTGAGCAGGCAGGCGACCCGGAACTCATCGCGCTTGCCGGGCAGAACGCCTTCTTCTTCGCTCCCGAACCGGACCGCGAAATCCTTACAGGCATTCTCGAGCACCAGCAGCAGGTTGCACTCACGCATGACCGGCTGGAGACACTCTTCGATCTCATGAACGAGTATGCCGTCAGGAGGATCTTCCTGCTCGACCCGGACGATAACGCAATCAGACTCGCCCGCACCCACTTCGACCCGGACCAGATTATCGGCGCAGGGTATTGCATGGAAGAGTGCGACGCGTACTGGAAAGGTGTTGTTGAGCGCTCGGTGTATGTGCGGTAAGAGAATATTCCTACTCTGTCGAAATCATCATTCATAAGATGGGGGCTGATGCCCCCATACCCCAAATTATGATTGGTGCCGCCGAAGTCGAAGGCTGATGCCTTCAAAGAACTTCGTTCTTCTCATCTCTCAAGTCTTGCGACTTTCGAGATTCTCCAGGTAATCCTCGCTGATGCGACGATTACCTCCCCGCGGGGGCGCTCCCGCGGCAGCTTCTATTTCTTAATTTTCGAGACAACTCTTTGTCGGAGTATCCCTTTCAGGTAATACAGAGGCATCGCCTGCGCCCCTGCCCCCCTGAGTACAGGCATGGCACATGGGTGCGATCATAACAACCAGAAAGGGATTCTACAGAGTAAAAATTTTCTAATAACTGGTTTTAAAAAATTTTGATAGCGTAACTCCCCCGCCCGAACAACTGCCTGCCCGTGGCGGCAGTTGTGAGGTGTCGAATCTCATCAGAGATGAGACACGAGAAGAACTTCAAAAGTTCTTCGAATGGAGGGGGTTGGGGGGAACCCGCTCATTATGACAATAATGTTGCAGGACAATTACCCGTTCATCACATGCTTCACTGACGGGATGCTGACCTGGTTGTAGAAAGATTCCTGGTACCCGTCCGGGAATGTTATCGTTGTCACCGCAGGAGAGAAATCCGCTGCAACGAGCGGCGCAAACCAGTAGTTCTTCAAAACCGTCTCGGCACGCTCGAATGATACGGCCGGTGTTGTCATGACGGTTACGCCATCTTTTGTCGAGACGGAAGCAAATGCGGGCACGAGAACTCGGGCAGAAGACGAGGTTGCCTGGATCACGGTTGTCTTCGCAGCGGATCCGGAATCAAAGGCTTTCTGGAGTTCGCTTGCAGGGTCTGCAATCTTGAAAAAGACTGCCCCCTGCTCGAAGAACGTAAGCTCGTAATTCAGGTCTACCTGCGCAGTGCCGGCCGGATCAAGGCTGATCGAGAGCGAATGCATGGTGAATGCCTGTGCCGGTACGACCACGAGGGCCATGAGGCAGATGAGGGTGATGGGAAGGATGTATTTCTTCATAAGATTCCCTTGGACAAGAGGGATGATAAAAACAGCGGATGGCTGGAGTGATATATATCACTGCGTATTCTCATGCACTGGATCCGAAAAGAGTACACGGATCCGTTCCGCCAGCGAAAAAAAGGAATTGAGCGAAATTTCCTAATTCCTGCGGGCTGCCACGACCGCGAGTGCACCCACGAGCCCTGCCGCAACGAGGGGCAGGGATACCGGGGACTGCGTGGTCGGGACGGGTGTTGGCTGCTCTGCACTCAGGGTGGCATACACATCGACCGTCTCCCCGGCCGAGGGATTCCGGGGGATGGTCCCGGTAACGGTAACATATCCCGGCTTCGAGACGGTGAACGTGGAGTAGGGCGTGCCGGTGGTCGAGACCCGGATCTTCAGCACACCATTCTTCGTTGTGCCCATATCGTAGCCCGCGAGCGTGACGGTTGCCCCGTCAACATTGGTGTGGACAGCGATCCACCCGTGTTCGCTCCCGAGCGGTGCCTCGGTTGTGGGGACCGGTGTGGGTGCCTGCGTGGTAACCGGGTTTAGCGTTACGTGGAACATTGTGGTCCGGTCCTTAGCGGGAAGGGCGGGCATGCTCCCGCTCGCGGTCACGTACCCGCTCTTTTCTACCCGGTAGGTCTTGTAGGGCGTCCCCGCCAGGTAAACCGGGACAGTCAGGGAATTGCCGGAGATCTGCCCCTGGTATGACGAGTCAAAGTACACGGAAGCGCCATTGACATTGCAGGTCACCTGATAGAATCCGGTGTCACCGCCGATGAGCGTAGGCGCCGGAGTCGGGACTGGACTCAGCGTTGCATACAGGCTGACCGTCTGGCCGTCACCCGGCATTTCCGTGATGCTTCCCGTATGGGTCACGTATCCGCTCTTGCTGACCGAATAGGACGTGTACGGTGTGCCGGTGGTGGCGACCTCCTGCGTGAACGAGCCTCCATCAATTGTTCCTTTGGTCACGCCATTGAAAGCGACCGTGGCGCCGTCAATATTACAGTAGACCGTGAACCATCCCGTACCGCTGCCGGTGGGCTTCGGGGTGAGGGTCACAGTTATCTCGAGGTTTGCCTCCCCGCCGGGGACATAGTTGATGTCCCCCGTGACATCGTAATACCCGTCCTTTGAGACCGTATAGGTGCTGCCATAGGCCCCGTTCTCGATATCGATCGAGCCTGCGGAGATCATCCCCTTGTACGAGCCATCGACATACACCGAAGCCCCGTTGACATTACAGTTCACCGTGAGCCAGCCGGTTCCCCCGATTGGCGCCGATGCCATGACGGGAGAAACACAGAGCCAGAGCATCACCAGGATCAGACCAGAAAAAATTTTTCGCATGATAATTCCTCTCTCATCATTTTTTTCAACGGATATAAGACTTGGGCTTGTGGAAAAAAACGGGGGAGAAAACGGAAAAAATCAGTACTTCTCCGCCACCTTCACCAGTTCATCGAAATGCCGGCTCTTCTTGAAGAGCCACCAGGTGAAGCGTTCCACGACCGTGAAATGGAACGAACCGCCGGCAGCGTTCGGGTGCCCGCCTCCACCGAACTCGCGGGCAATGAGGTGGCTGACGGGCGGGACCGACCGGATCGAGAACTTGCCATCCTTTCCGATGATCACCTCGATCTCGGTCTTCTTCTCATCGCGGATGAAATGAGCGGTCTCGCTCGGGTAGCCGTACAGGGGAGCGAACGCGATCCGGTATTTCGTGCCGGTGAATGTAGCCTGCCGGAGGCTGTGCTTCATCATCGACTCCATCTCGTTCTTGATATCCGCGTACTCGCGCTCGATGTGTTCATCCGTGAAGATTCCCCTAACAAAACAGTCGCGGACATGGTCCCGGTTCTTCTTGCGCTGGAGCACCTGGCCGAGCACGGCCGATCGGGGATCGGCATGCTTCCAGAGATCGTAATCGCAGACAACACGGGCAACTTCGGTTGCCACCGGATCGCCGGGCATGAGGTCGCGGGCAACGATCCCCGTACCGCAGGTCGACGTGTCGACCCGGAGGAGGGAGACCGCACGCCCGATCTTCTCGATCTCCTCCTCCCGCCAGCGGTGGTGGTCGCGCCACTCCACGACCCAGCCGTTCTTCTTCGCCTTTGCCGCAATGAACTCCGCGTCCGGGTGGAACCCGAGGTCGGAGATAGAGAGCAGGTCGCCCTTTCCTTCGCAGGATGCGACCAGCGAGAAGAGCGGGGCGAACTTTCCCACAGAGCTCCAGATGGTGAAGACCCCCTCGGCCGTAAACTTCATCCGGTGCACCGCATCCGCACCCACCGCGTCGAGATCATTGTGCGTTAAATGCACAACGTGTCCTGCGCGGCTCTTTATCGCGTTCACAAGGCCGGAATCTTCACTGCGGTTCGGCGATGCCATGGGTTATAACTCTCCTTTGGGCCTATAAAAATGAACGCCCGGGGCGCGGGTTCCACAAGCATCGGGGAACAGATCATTTATTAGTCAACAGGAACAACATTTGTATCCCTGCCCTAGTAGCTCAGCCCGGGAGAGCGCCAGACTGAAGATCTGGTTGTCGCCTGTTCAAATCAGGCCTGGGGCACTATTCTTTTCCCGACTCACGCTCAAAGAGCATACGCCCTGTACAGAAGATCATCCCCACGCTCACTATGAACTCAGGCATCCAATCATTTCACATACTATTCCCGACAAACGATTCTTCTGACATACCTGAAACGGGGAGGACTTTATAATGGAGTTCATGCTCGGCCTTGTCGGCATCGGGATCATCGCCATCCTGCTGCTCTATGTCGGCCAGATGTTCCGGCTCCCGAGCATTGTCGGGTTCCTCATTATCGGCATGCTTGCCGGCCCGTACGGTTTTCGGATCATATCCGACCAGGCTGCCGTGGAGACAGTCGGCGAGATCGGCATCATCCTTTTGCTCTTTACCATCGGGCTTGAGTTCTCGTTCGAGAAACTGCTGAAGTCCTGGCGGACGGTCATCATTGGCGGACTGTTGCAGATCGTCACAACTATTGTCGCTGTGACCCTTGTCACGTATGCCCTCCATGTCCCGTTCACTTCGGCGCTCGTCTTCGGCTTCATCATCTCGCTCTCCAGCACCGCCATCGTGATGAAGATCCTCCAGGAGCGCCGCGAGGTGGATACCTTACAGGGGCGCACGCTCTTTGGGATCCTGCTCTTCCAGGACCTTGCCATCATCCCGATGATGCTCATCCTGCCGGTCTTCATGGGAAGCGAGGGTATGGACTTAAACGCCCTGCCCCTGGAGATGGTCAAGGTCATCATCATCCTTGTCATGATTGTCATCCTCGCCCGCTGGGTCATTCCCGGTCTCCTGTTCCGGGTAGCCTCACAGCGGAGCCGCGAGCTCTTCTTCATCACGATCGCCGCCATCTGCATCATCGTTGCCTGGCTCACGAACCAGGCCGGTCTCTCCTATACGCTCGGGGCATTCGTTGCCGGCCTCATCATCGGCGAGTCCGATTACAACATCGACGCGCTCAGCCATATCATCCCCTTCCGCGATGTCTTTGCCAGCATCTTCTTCCTCTCGATCGGCATGCTCCTCAACACGGGCGCAATCCTCTCGGACACTTCCTTTGTCCTCCTCATCCTGGTTGTCGTCACGCTCATTATCGGCATCAAGATCCTGACCGGGGCATTTGCCGCCGCAGCGCTTGGTATGCCGGCCCGCGTCTGCATCTTCACCGGTTTTGCCCTCTGCCAGGTCGGGGAGTTCTCGTTCGTGCTGGCCCAGACCGGCCTCTCGTCAGGGTTCATCCCTGACAGGGTCTACCAGCTCTTCCTCGCGTCTGCTATCCTCACCATGGCGCTGACCCCGTTCATGATGAGCGCGGCGCCAAAGTTTACGGACTTCTGGTACCGGTTCGCCCCTTACCGGGCGAAGATCGAGGCACCGTTTGCCCGTGTGAGCGACCCCGCTCCGTCAACCCCCAAAGACCACATGGTCATTGCGGGGTATGGCATCACGGGGAAGAGCGTGGCCCGGGCCGCGGAGATCACCGGCATCCCCTACATGGTCATCGAGATGAAACCGGAGATTATCAAGCGGGAGAGAGCGGCACGGAAGCCGTTCTTCATCTTTGGCGATGCAGCCCAGGAAGAGGTGCTGGAGCATGCCGGCATCCACGATGCACGGACGCTCGTTGTCGCGGTTTCCGACCAGGAGGCCGTCCCGAGAATCGTCCACCGGGCCCGGCGCATGTCACCGGATATCTACATCATTGCCCGCACCGAGCATGTCCGCCACGCCCAGTACCTGCTGGACCTTGGTGCCGACGAGGTTATCTCGGAAGAGTTCGAGGCCGCCCGTGAGATTTTCACCCGGGCCCTGAAGAAATACCGGCTGCCGGACACCGAGATCGCAAAGATTGTCACCAAGATCCAGAACTGGGGCTATGCCAAGTTCATCAAAAATGGTGACGCGGCGCCGCCTTCCACGGGGATGGACACCGTCCTCCTTTCCCTGCGTATCCACGTCTTCACAGTCGAACCAGGCTCTCTCGCTGAGGGGAAGGCAATCCGCGACCTGAACTTAACGGGGCGGCATGGTGTTTCCGACTATGGCCTGCGGCGGAACAACACCATGATGACCGTTGCCGATGACGCTGAAGCCCTTGCTAGCGGAGATGCCCTGCTGGTCTTCTGCACGGACCAGGTGGCAGCGGAGATCCGTCCCCTCTTCCGGCGGAGGGAATCTCCG
>NZ_PIZH01000084.1 GCF_002835825.1 Methanoregula sp.
TTTTTTTTGCAGGCGGAGGACGGCAGACGGATAAGGGGGCCGGCTCGGGGGCTCGGGGATGTGTATAAGGGACAGGTCCCAAGCCAGCTTGTTGCACTGCGAACCGCGGCATCCTCCGATGGCATCACGCTGGTTGAGATCCCCGTGGACAATGCCACCGAGCTTGCGGCAGAACTCACCAAACAGGCTGCATCCATTACGGGCAAAGACACGGTCATTTTAGCCATTGCCGAGCCGCTCAGTGTGACACCGGACAGTTTTTTGGTGGTTACTGAATTTGCACAAGCCCATAACATCCCGGTGGGAGGCGCGTACATGTCCCTGGAGGGTCACGAGAGCGTTTACGGCCTGATACCCCGGAGTGTTCCGCAGGGTAGACAGGCAGCAATCCTTGCTGACAAGATCTTCCGGGGTACGCCCGCAGGCGAGATCCCGGTGGTCACCGCAGAGAACTATTTCCAGGTGAATTACCGGCAGGCACAACAACTCGGCATTCCGGTTAGCGAAGGCCTGCTGAGCAGGGCAGACGAGATCATCCGGTAAGGCAGACGGCAGAACATGAAACCCTGTGGGGTGCTGAACACGATTCCAACGCAAACATCGATCCAAAGAAACGAGGCGCCCCGGAATTACACCCCTCACCCGTGCGACAAGGATGAACGAATGAGACAAACATGGAGATGACACCGATGCCACAGACGCCCCCAAAGAAAAAGAAATTCCGCAGCCTGACGGTAACGCTGGCAATAGCGTTTGTTGCCATGAGCCTCGCCATCGTTCTCGTTACCACCGGTCTCCAGGGTTATTCCAATTACCAGAACCAGCAAAGGACCATCTCCTATGAGCAGAAGCTCATTGCCCAGGGTGCAGCCGACTCCGTGAAAAATATGGTCACAGACAGGATGGACAAACTCCGGGGGACTGCATACCTGTCTGGTCTTGCGACTTCGCAACCGGAACAGCAGAAAGCAACTCTGGACAAACTCCTGCACTTCGATCCGGCATTCCGCCAGGTCATCCTGTTCGATGCCAGCGGGGAGGAGCTGGTACGGTCATCCCGGGTTTCCCGCGCTGAATCAAACCCGATCTCAGACGCGATCAGGGCGGATATCTTATCACAGGCTATCCAGGGAAAAACTATCATCGGGCCGGTCTATATCGATGAAAAATCCAGCGAGCCGATGGTGGTCATGGCAGTACCGGTCACGGATATCTTCGGGGATTACAAGGGGGCCCTGGCCGCTGAGGTGAACTTAAAATTCATGTGGGACCTTGTCGGGAACCTGAAGATCGGCGAGGGAGGTGCAGCGTATGTCGTGGATGGCCGGGGGAACCTCATTGCCTATGGAGATATCAGCCGGGTTCTCAAAAGAGAGAATGTTCTTGGCCTTGAGGAGGTTCACCGGTTTGTCAGTAACCAGGCCCCCTCTTTCGATGCAGAGGAGTCACTGGGAATCGAAGGAGATACCGTAATTGCCAATTATGTCTCATTGGGAGAACCGGACTGGGCCGTTATTGTGGAGATGCCCAAAGAAGAGGTTTACCGGGAGTTCAATAAAGGACTGTACCGGACGATCGTCATCCTTTTCGCAAGCCTCGTCTTAGCGTCCGTTGCCGGCATACTCCTTTCACGGTTTATCACAAAACCCCTGATCCTCCTCCGTGACGCCACCCGCGAGATCAGCAAAGGGAACCTGGATACCCGCGTAGAGATCTCCTCGATGAACGAGATCGGGGAACTGGCTGACTCGTTCAACAGGATGACTGCAGACCTGGTCCAGACAACCGTCTCCCGGAATTATTTCGATGATATCCTGAAGAGTATGTTTGATATGCTGATCGTCCTCGCGCCGGATGCCACGATCCAGTCGGTAAACCGGCGGACCTGCGATGTGCTGGGCTATCAGGAGGATGAACTGGTTGCCCGTCCGTTCTCCCACATCCTCTCACCCGACAGCCCCCGTCCGGATAGCGGGGCAACCGGCATGCTGCCCGAGACATGGGCAGTCACGGAGATCGAGCGGACCCTGATGACGAAAGGGGGCCGGAAGATCCCTGTCATCCTTTCTTCATCCGTCATGCACGATGGCACCGGGGCCGTCCGTGGCATTGTCTGCCTGGCGCACGATATGACCGGGCGCAAGAAAGCCGAGGAGGAACTCCGGGAGTCGCGGCAACTTTTTATGGACATTATCAGTTTCCTCCCGGATCCCACATTTGTTATTGACAAGGCCGGTACCGTGCTGGCATGGAACCGGGCGCTCGAAGTGATGAGCGGGGTTCCTGCAGAAGAGATCATCGGAAAGGGCAATTATGAATACAGCCTCTGGGCATACGGCAGGAGGCGCCCGCTCCTTATCGACCTGGTGCTCGACCCCGACAAGGACTCCGCGCGCCTGGATTACACGGATATCCGCTGGGTTGGCCGGACGGTGACCGCCCAGACTGTCATCACGAAGGCCGACGGGAAAAAGATCCCCGTCTCGCTTGTCACATCCCCACTGATCGACTCACAGGGTAACACCGTTGGTGCTATTGAGTCCATTCGGGACATTACCTCGGTCAAGAATGCCGAGGCAGACCTTGCACGACTGAATGCGGGTCTTGAAAAGATTGTGAAGGAGCGGACACAAGCTCTCGAAGAGGAAGTTGAAATCCGGAAACAGGCTGAGGCTGCTATCCGTTTGTCCCTGGAAGAGAAAGTTCTGCTCCTGCGGGAGGTTCACCACCGGGTCAACAACAACCTCCAGATCATCATCAGCCTCACAAAACTCCAGCTGCGGACGCTCGAAGACCCGGGGATGAAACAGGCCTTGAGTGATATGCAGAACCGTGTCCGGGCAATGGCCATTGTCCACGAGAAACTCTACCAGACAGAGGATCTCTCCTCCATCGATATGGCAGATTATACCCGGTATCTCGTTACCCAGATCTTCAGCCATTACAAGGTCGACCGGCAGAAGATTGCCCTCACCATCGATATCGGGAAGATCCTCCTAAACATCGATACGGCAATCCCGCTCGGTCTCATCCTCAATGAACTGGTGGGGAACGCCATCAAGTATGCGTTCCCTGATGGGAGGAAGGGTGAGCTCACGATCCGGATGACAGAAGACGGGGAGATCCTGACCGTCGTTGTCCAGGATAATGGGATCGGCATCTCTTCAGACATTGACATGCAGAATGCTCCCACCCTCGGCATCCGGCTCGTCAGCAACCTCGTTGACCAGCTCTTCGGGACAATCGAGCTCGACCGCTCATCCGGCACAACGTTCACCATGGTGCTCCATGAGACGAAATGAGGGGGGGTCGCAATGAAGACTCCCCTTGTGCAGGAACGCGCAATGACTGAACGGCAGTGGCAGGCACTAGTGCTGGCAGCATCGGCTGTCGTCATCATCCTGACCATATGGTGCCTTGCTTTCGGCATCACGATCATCTTCATGCACCTGTACTATATCCCCATCACCCTTCTCGCCTATCGCTACCGGAAAAAAGGGATAGCGGCTGCGGCCCTGTTGAGCGGAATCTATTGTGCCCTCGTCATTGGTTCCGGGGCTGGTGCCACCGAAGCAGCAGGCGCACTCATCCGGGCCTGTGTGTTCGTGGCCGTCGCAGCCCTCATCGCATTCCTCTCGGAGGCAGTCGCTGAATCACGGGACCGCCTGAAGAAAGCGGGGGCTATCCAGATGGGGATTATCCAGAATGCCAATGTCCTGCTGATAGTGCTGGACAAGAATGGCGTCATCCGCGAATGGAACCGGGCGGCAGAAGAGATTAGTGGTTATCCTGCAGGAGAAGTCATCGGGAAGAATTCGATCTGGAAACAACTGTATCCTGACAGCAGATACCGCAAGGAGATCACCAAAACGATCGGCGGGATCATTGAAAAAAATGATTACCTCGAAAATTTCCGGACCACCATTTCGTGCCGTGACGGGTTGAAAAAGACCATTCTCTGGAATACGAAGGCGCTGCCCCAGGTAAGAGATGAACCCTCTCAGTTTATCGCCGTAGGAGTGGACATCTCGGAGCGTGCTCGCGCCGAGAATGCCCTGCGGGAGAGCGAGGAGAAGATCCTCCTTATATTGAACTCGGCAGCTGAGGGGATCTATGGGATCGATATGAACGGCAACTGCACGTTCTGCAATGCAGCCTGCCTCAGGATACTCGGGTACGCGGACGAGAAGGAACTGCTTGGCAGGAACATGCACTGGCAGATCCATGGCAAGCATGCGGACGGCTCCGAGTTTCCTGTTGACGAGTGCAGGATATTCCGGGCATTCCGGAGGGGAGAGGGCACGCATGTCGATAATGAGGTACTCTGGCGTGCCGACGGGACATCGTTCCCTGCCGAGTACTGGTCCTACCCCCAGCGCTCCCATGGCCAGGTCGTTGGTGCCGTGGTCACATTTTTCGATATCACGGAGAGAAAACGGATTGAAAATGCATTGCGGGAGAGCGAACAGAAGTACCGGACACTCTTTGATAATATGCTTGAAGGCTTTGCCTACTGCCGCATGATCTATGACGAGAAGGGCCGGCCTTTCGACTGGGTGTATCTTTCCGTCAATCGTGCGTTCGGACAGATGACGGGGCTCTATGGTATCGAAGGGAAGCGGGTCCTCGAAGCGATACCCGATATCCGAACACTCACGCCTGAACTCTTCGACATGTACGGGCGTGTTGCCCAAACAGGTGTTCCGGAGATGTTCGAGATCGATTTCAAGCCCCTGCGGCGGTGGCTGAAAGTCTCGGTCTTCAGCCCGGAAAAGAATTATTTCGTTGTCGTCTTCGAAGACATCACTGAGCGGAAAGAGAGCCAGAAGCGGATCGAGGCGCTGCTCCGGGTCCAGGAAGAGCAGCTTCGAATCATCAATACCAGCCCAGCAGTCGCATTTCTCTGGAAAGCCGAAGATGGGTGGCCGGTCGAGAGCGTGAGCGAGAATATATCACAGTTCGGCTATGTTCCGGAAGATTTTACTTCAGGCCGGATCTCCTTTCCTTCCATAATCCACCCCGACGACCTTGAACGTGTGACGGATGAAGTCGCGTACCATAATACCCAACAGGCCCGTGACTTCATCCAGGAATACCGTATCTTCGACAAGAACCACGGCCTGCACTGGATATCCGATTATACCCATATCCGGAAAGATGAGGCAGGAGGTATCACCCACTATGAGGGGATCGTCCTTGACATAACCAGCCAGAAGCAAGCCGAAGAAGACCTCAGGGAAACCAACAATTACCTGACCAGTCTCTTCGATTATGCCAACGCCCCGATCATTGTCTGGGATCCCGGGTTCCGGATCACGCGGTTCAACCATGCCTTCGAACGCCTCACCGGAAGGACGGAGAATGAGGTCATCGGAGAGCACCTTTCGATCCTGTTTCCGGAATCAGGTCTCCAGTCATCCCTTGATCGGGTCCGGTCAACCCTCGAGGGCGTGAGGATGGAGACTGCCGAGATCCCGATCCTTACCAAATCCGGCGAAGTCCGGACCGTTCTCTGGAACTCGGCCACCATCTTTGACGAAGAGGGGAAGACCATCATCGCCACTATTGCACAGGGGCAGGATATTACGGACAGAAAACAGGCACTTGATGAACTTGAGCGGCTCAACACCAATCTCGAGAACATTGTCGAAGAGAGGACCCGTGCGTTGAATGAGGAAGTCCAGCAACGCCGGCAGGCAGAGGTTGCGATCCGTGAATCCCTCGACGAAAAAGTGCTCCTCCTCCGGGAGGTTCACCACCGCGTAAATAACAACCTCCAGATCATCATCAGCCTCATTAAACTCCAGGCAAGGTCCCTGGAAGATGAGGAGATGAAACAAGTCCTTTCCGATATGCGGAACCGGGTACAGGCAATGTCTCTTGTCCATGAACGACTTTACCAGTCAAAAAGCCTCTCCTCTATAGATATCGCCGATTACACGAGGTTCCTTGCAACCCAGCTTTTTGCTTTTTATGGCGTGGATCACCGAAGGGTTGCCCTCCGGACAGAGATGGATAAGAACCAGCTGGACATAGAGACAGCTATTCCGCTCGGTCTCATCCTCAACGAACTGATCTCCAATGCCCTCCGACATGCCTTCCCCGGTGATCGCATTGGGACAATCACGATCAGCAGCCATCTTGAAGGAGACCTGATCTCCATTGGGATCGCGGATGACGGGGTCGGCATGAGCCCGGACTATGACTGGCGGGGGAGTGCATCCCTCGGTTTCCGCCTCGTGAACAGCCTCGTCGACCAGCTGGGAGGGACGATCGAGAAGAAGAACGGGGAGGGAACAACATTTAATATCCTATTTCCCAGAAAGACTACAACAGGGAGTGTATGAGTGAGCGGACCTGCAATTTTTATCGTCGAAGATGAGGCAATTGTTGCAAGCGACATCAAAGAGACCTTGATCAGCCTCGGGTATACCGCTGCAGGAACGGCGAAATCCGGAGAACTTGCCCTTGAGAAGATCCAGCAGAACCTGCCGGACCTTGTCCTGATGGACATCCACCTTGCCGGGGAGATGGACGGCGTTGATACAGCGGGAAAAATCCACGCACTCTACGGGATCCCGGTCATCTACCTGACCGCCTATGCCGATAAAGTCCTGCTCGAACGCGCGAAAGTGACAGAACCGTACGGGTATGTCGTCAAACCGTACGATGAACGCGAACTCCACTCCGTCATCGAGATGGCCCTGTACAAGCACCGTATCGAGAGCGAGATCAAAAAACGCGATGCCATCCTATTTGCCGTCAGCTCCGCCGTGGAATGGCTCCTGCGGGTCTCCCGCAAGGGAGGCACGGTATCAGACAAAGTGCCGGAATTCGCTGCCTCCGACATCCGCGACATTCTTGAACCCATCGGCCTTGCGCTGGATGCTGGAGCCATCGGTATCTTCCAGGTCCGGACCTCCGGCCCGGCACCAGCCATCAGCATGCTCTACGAATGGGGGTGCCAGGAGTACCATTCTTGCCTCTTCAAACCGGAACTTAAGCAGTTCACCTTTGCAACCATGGGGCTGTCGCGGTGGGAGAGTCTCCTGAGAAGGGGTGAAGAGATCTCGGCAATCGTTTCAGCAC
>NZ_PIZH01000085.1 GCF_002835825.1 Methanoregula sp.
GGCCCCGGATAGTCCTCCCGGGCGCGGCGGAAGTGGGAGGGATCACACGGGGAAAGGTGCTTGAAGGGAGACTTTCAAAAGTAGGGGTGCTCTGAGTTTTGCAGCTGAGACGATGCACGCAGGGGATCTGTCTTGTCATCCTCCTGTTACTTTCCGGCGCACTGGCACTCGACGACCCGGCCCTCCTCCGTGCCGGCAGCACGCTTGCCATTGGAGTTCTCGGGCAGTATCTCGTTTTCGACAGCGAAGTCCGGAAGATTGCATCCTCCGTACAGTGCCGACGGACACTGGGCCGGAATATGGTCCGCCGTGGTACCTCGCTCCAGGTGACTTCCCGGATTACCCTCCGCGGCATGCCGCGTGTCCATGTCATCATCGAAGAACTCCCGCCGCAGAAGACTCTCCTCATGGATGGTGAAACAACAATTGACACCGTTCCCGGCAGTCCCGGGCAAACTTACGTGTGCCGTTACCGGATCATTCCCCTGATCCATGGCGATCTCCGGTTTTCCGGAATTTCCCTGACATTCAAGAACCTCTTTTTTTCCGAAACACTGATATTATCCCGTGAGACGGAGACAGACCCCGTCCTTTCAGTCCTGCCAGCAGGGCTTTTCCAGGCACCGGCATCCGATTCGCTGGAAGGCACACGGGACAACCGGAAGGCAAGCATCCTCTCCACCGTCGACATCCACTCGCTCCGGGAATACCAGCCCGGCGATGACCTGCGCCACGTGGACTGGAAGATCTCGGCCAAGTACAACAAAATGTATATCCGGAAGTACAGCACCCCGACGAGCTTCCCCCCGCTCATCATCGTCGACCTTCCCTGGTGCGGGGCGCCCTACCCGGAAAAGGCATTCGCAAAGATGATCTCCGAGGTTACCGGGATGGTGACTGATACCCTGCAGTCGTTCCAGCATATCTCGATCCTTTTTATTTCCGGCCCAAACATCATCCACCTCATCCGCGAGGAGAAGAATCCCGCTCACTGCCTTGCCGAACTCAAAGAATGGATGCACCCGGCCGAGCGATCTGTCCACTTCTACCATATGCCGGACCGGAACGATCTCAGGAGCATGATCCGGCACTGCGAGGATGCAGGGGCACAGGCACGGGATCCGCAGGTCCGGGCGGCTCTTGAAACCCTGAAGGAGCGGTATTCCGGCATCCTGTATTGCCAGCGGAACCCGGCTTTTGCCGGACAGATCACCCGGACACTCTCGCAGCTGCTCCTGAATAACGCATACCTCTTCACGCTCGGTTGCGGGGATACAAGCCACATCCGGCATGTAGTCAGGCCCCTCCGGACCTGCCAGGTACAGGTAACGGTCCGGGTTGTTGAGGAAGCACGCGAAGGAAGGCCTGCCCGGAGGGATACCTTTTCAGCTGCGCGAGGGGTGGGCGCATGAACACATTCCCGCCGGAATTCCGGTTCCTCGTACCCCTTGCAGCGGGGATTATTGCAATTACTGCATACGTACGACCAGAGACCTGGTACCTTGCCCCGGCCCTTCTCCTTGCATTCCTTGGCATCTACGCAGTTTCCCGCAGCTGGCCGGACCGTGGGTTCTATCTTGTCTGCTCCGGCATGCTTCTCACGACAGCAGCGGGCACCATGAACCTTTGGGCCGGGCTTTTTACCGTTTGGATGGTAGGCGGTACAATCTGTTCTTCGCATGGCATTCTCAAAGAAACACAGGACTTCCACTCCTTCCTTTGTTTCTGCGGAATCACCACTGCCGTTGCGTTGCTTATTGAGTTCTCGAACCATGTAGTAATCCCGTTGTCCATCCTTGCGGCAGGTTTTGTCATGGTTCTCGTTGTCCAGTCCGTGCGCGTGTACCAGTTCAAAAAACACTATTCCGGTGGTGCATCATGATCTCTCCTGCAACGATCAATCCCCGCTATAAGGCAGCCCTTGCTCTCGTAATCCTGGCCACTGTTCTCGTAGCAACGGCCATCCTGACCAACCGTGGCGACTTCACGAGTGCGGCCCTTGTCATAGCAGCCCTGGCCTGCTTCCTGACGGGAATCTTCTTTGTCACGCTCTCCGCAAGCGATCCTCTTGACCTCCGTTACCTCAGTCTCCTGCCGGTCCAGGGCAGCATCAGCATGGCCCGCATCTGTGCAGATCTCGGGGCCCAGGGGAACGCTCATCTTATTCCCGGGGGCAGGGATGGCAGGGACCACCCCATGCTGCTGGTGCCGGCAGCTGAGTACACCGGTATGCCGCTCCTCACGGAACCGTTCGTTGCAGGCCAGGACATGGCAGGAATCCTCGTGGAGCCTTCCTGTGCCCCCCTTCTCCGGCTGCTCAGGACAGAGCAGCACCTCGCAATTCCCCATGACCCGGCCGGTCTGCAAAACCTGATCCGGGAACTTGGCGTTGATGTTCTTGAGGTTGCAGTGCGGACCAGTGCATCGGTGGAATCCGGAGTTATCACCATCGACATGGAAGATTACCGGCTCATTGACGGGTGCCGTGCCATGGTTGCGGAGTCGCAAAAGTGCTGTATTTCGAGCCCCTGCCCGGTCTGCAGTCTCTTTGCAGCCGTCTGTGCCGAGAGCACCGGAATGGTCGTGCGTGTTGAACGGTGTACTCCTGATATGAAAAAACCGGATGTTACAGCAATCTTTACCGTGCTGAATGAGTAACCTGAAACAGCCGGATTTCCGGAAGTTCCAGGTGAACCGGCACAGGTTACAGCGACCTCACTGACACCCAGAGATGGAGATCGCGATAGCTCTGGTTGATACGGTCTGTTCCAGTAATCCTGTCATCCGGCACGGTCTCGTTGAAGAGGAGAAACTCGAGCCGGTTATAGTCACCGGCAGCAACCGGCACGATGGTATAGGGCATGACCGTGGTCTGGTTATGGGCGACCTGTACCGGGAACCGATCGATACGGTCCATGGCATGCAGGGTGCTGGTGTTTGTGTTCTCGTCGAAGGTCATTTTCATAAAATACGTCTCGACCGTGTAGTTCACCGGCCGGTACTCGTGGTTGCCGATCCCGATAAAGAGGGAACTGTTCGTTCCTGTGACGAGACGGGTGGGATAATCGGCAGCCTTCTGGTTCTCCCCCAGGATAAAGAACTCCGTGAACTTTTCACCTTCTTTGGGGACAACAATGACAAAAACCGTTGTGGCAATGGCCCCGACAATGGCAACAAGGAGGATGATGGAGAGGATCCGGTCGGTGCGAGAGCTTTCAGAGGGGGGAAAGAACTCCGTTATTACAGCATTCCGGATCTCCTGGAACGGGACAACGAACCGGTCTTCTTCCGGAACCTGCGCCCTGCGGTACTGGGCAAGGACGCACAGGGTGACGGTAATCAGGGACAGGGAGACGATAATTGGATCGAGCCGGATCCCCCATGGCGTATAATTCAGGACAAGACCCGTGAGCGGAACAACAGCAATGGACAGCCCAAACGAGAGGGCAATCCTCTCGATGCCATCGAGATCGCGGGCAGCGGGAAAGAGGGCTGCAATCAGCGCATAGCCGGGGATGAACAGGACCAGCGGAATACCAAACAGGATGCGGAGGAAAGACCCGTTCAGGATGGGAACATAGATACAGAGAAGCGCACAAAGAAGCCAGAGTTCACAGGCCAGAAGATCGCGGGGCACCCGTGTTGTCGCAAATGCTGCAACAACGGTGTCATACGGGTGCTGCGGCGGATTCATGACAGAAATATTCACTGTTCAGGATATTATGCATGTCGGGATTTCTGGCGTCAGCATCGGCAGGCACATCCCGGTTGTAGTAAAAAAAAGAGTGGTTGAGCGTGACAGGAATTCGCGGAAGTGGGCACCCTTCAGTTTTACCAGTTGATCTCCGGCACACCCTTGGAGCGGAATACCTTGTTGATCTCCGTTTTCAGCTGCTCGGCACGCTGCTCGTTGACCCGGGTTGTCCTCGTGATCTGGTCGATTACCTCTTTATTCTCCGGTGTCATCTCATCAGGGCCCCAGGTCGGCGTTCCGGCAGGTGCCTGGAGGATATCGATGATCTTCTTGTTCACCGAGATCCGGCGGGAGAGCTTGGCCAGCTCGCAGAACTTCTCCCGGTCAACACCAACCTTCTTTGCGAGCTCCAGACCGTCCCTGAAACGCTGTTTCCTCTGGAGGATATTGTCGATCGCTGCGAAGATCTCTTCATGGCGGAAGGGTTTCATGATGTAATCATCGATACAGATGTTGTACTGCTTTGCTTCTGCCGATGTGAGATGTTTGCCGGTCAGCATCAGGACCGGAATCGGTTTTGTTATGGGATCCTTCTTGATCTGCTCGAGAGTCTCCCACCCGTTCATCGGCTGCATCAGGACATCGAGAAGGACCAGGTCAGGGAGTTGCTTTTTCAGGATATCAAGGCATCCTTTCCCGCTGAACGCCCGGATGGTCGCGTATCCCTCATCCGTGAGGAACTGGTCGATGATCTCTACCATCTCGGGATCATCATCAACGATGAGAACGGTCTGTTTCACCGGCTTTACCGCAGCGGCTGCTCCCGCCGGGATCGCTGTCGCTGCGGCCCTTCTCCGGACGGTCATGATGGCAAGACCTGCCGCGAGGAAGACCGATACGGAAAAAACTGCCACAAAGACAATGGGCAGGGGTGTTGTTTCAGCCACCGGTTCCATTGCAGCAAGCTGGGATGGCGCACTTCGCGCCTGGCAATCCGGATCCCCCGGATAATCAGCGCAGAAAAGACTGGCGGCTGGCGTTAGATCTGCGGATACCAGCAGTGCCCCGTTCCGCGAGTCCGTGAGTGTGAAGGATGCCATGTCCTGCACCCAGGGGACCGTGATACTCATGTCGCTTGCGTCACCGTCTTCAGTGTAACCGATCAGGGTCCGGCCTTCCGGGTCACCGAGGATATCTCCCTGCGCACGCCAGGGTTCCCGGGTGGAGAACGAGAGCCGTTCCTTTCCGGTGGGATCAAGGATGCTGCCTTTCAGTTCGCCGGACTGGAGTGCCAGGTTCGGGGCCCTGCCGTACTGGACCTCGGCTGACGAGAGCGTGTATGCCCCATCCAGGTAGTTGATCTGGATCCGGACAACCTTGTCGAAATCGGGTACTACCTGTTGAGCGGCGGCCCCGTACGGACAGAGACTGCTGCAGAGGATAACGATAAGGATGAGGCTGAACAGATTCCGCGGGGTCATGATGTCACCGCCTTTGAGAGAACATAGTTGATCCGCTGGGTTGCCGCTTCACCGAATTTTCCCCGGTAACCACTTGCCATGATATCGGGCATGGGGTCCCAGCGCCAGTAGGGCTGGCTGCAGCTCGCTGACGAGACCGTTGCAGCCTGCTGGATCTGCCGGCACTGCGCAGGATCCCGTCCATGGGAACGTGCGTCCGACTCACAGTTCTCACGGGAACTCCAGACATTTGCATGGGGATCATTCTGGTAATAATAGGTGTTGCCACAGTACGTATCGACAAGGTCATACATCGCATGCCCGGTCTCGTGCTGGATCAGGGTCAGCTGGTCTGACGGAGCCTTCATCAGGTTGCGGCCGGGCCCGTAATCCTGGCTGCACCCGGTCGGCTGGCAGGCAGCGTCCGAATAAGCACCATAGTATTTCGGGTACAGGATAACGGTTATATCGGCAAACGTCACCTCATTCCAGTAATTTGCGGGAATCGTCCCGGCACAGCCCTCAAACGCATCCGCAGGAGCCGACGTGTCATAGTAATAATAAAAATTAAACCGGTCGCGGTAATCAGCAGGAAGGGGTTTTGTTGACGAAGTAACCTTGTCAAGGTCCAGATACGTTGATTTGATCACCTTCATCACGTCCTCACGGAACCGGGTCTCGTTGTTGATATAGACCGGTGCTGATACCTTCGCATGGTCAGTACAACTGTAGGAGGTTGATGAAGGATAAAAAACTACGTTAATCGCACCTTTTTTCTCACCCTCGTCATTCAGGAGGACGAGCGCACCCTTTGCAATTTCCAGAGTGACGGTTGTCTGATCGGGAGAGACAATTTTTGTTGTGACTTCGCGGAAATCAGGCTTGGTTACCCGTACGGTATGAGTCCCGTCTTTGAGGCCATTGAGGGTTATCGCCCCGGACATGTCCGCTGTTGTCCCTTTGTACGCGCCATCAAGGTAAACCAGCGCGCTCCCGACAACGGCTTTGGTCCGGGCATCCTTGACGACTACCGTGAGAGATCCGGGTTCAGCTGCGGACACGGCCCATGCCAGGGTGAGAAGAAAGACTACCAGGAAGATTTTGCCCATTTTTCCAGAACAGGGGAGAAACGACATACAGGTGCAGCGATCCCTCGTAGGGGCCTACGATCACATATAAGATAGTTATCATTTATTGCAGGAGGTTTACAATACTTTCCTTGCAGACATCTGCCCCATACAGGTCATTCGAAGGATAATTCCTGCATTGTGCGATTGTTCTGTTGAAGTTTTCCGCTGCCCGGAAATGCGCTTTTTGGAGATCCCCACCCGATACGCTACTATCCGGATAGCCAGATGCAAACCCGGTCTCCGTGAGCTTTAATACAGAATGAGGTGTTGTTAATATGGAACCGTGAACGGGTGCGGAGCATGCTCCGGCCACCGTCGCAGGCACCCATGATATCCGGAGCGGGTGCATGCGTGGGGGGTTTTACACCGTGCATGGCCGAACAATGCCTCGGTAGGGTAGTGGACATCCTAGAAGCCTCCGGAGCTTTTGACCCGGGTTCAAGTCCCGGCCGGGGCGTATCTTTTCGGGGTTGGATTCCCGGCAGCAGCTAAAAAACCGATAGCGACCGCCAATGCAAGCTTTTTGAATAAGCTCGGGAATACCCCGGGCATGAAGACAAACATGCGGCGCGCTCCCCGGCGGGGAGATCGGGAATTCCACGAGCTGGATCCTCAGGCAGCGAACCAGCTTCTTAACCGTGCAATTCAGAACAACCGGCTCACGACAGACGACCGGACACTCATCCCGACG
>NZ_PIZH01000086.1 GCF_002835825.1 Methanoregula sp.
ATCCAATCCCGCGTGTTTCCTGTATCATGAATAATGGATGAACCCCCAGAAAATTTTTGTACCCGCACGACCCCCTACAACCATCATGCATAAAGAATATCATATCTCTGAAGTAAAACTGACAAATATTTTTCTAAATATCCCAATCTATGTAGGGGGTCGCATGGGTACAAACTGATCCGGCCCCGCACTCACCCATACAAATTTTCTTAGCAAGAACATAGGAAAGTTCGCATTTTTCCGACTGACACTGTCAACAACCAGGCAAAACCGTCAACCAAATCAGCACCCGCCCCGCAGTACACTTTGTACCCACGCGACCCCCAACACCAACCACCAACATTTTATCGCACCCGCTCATTCCCGTACTCAGGAAGATCGTACCATGACCCGTTTCCGCACACGCCCCGGCACCCGCAGCGCATCGCGGCGGCTGAAGCGCCCGATCCCGGATATCCGTACGTTTGCCTTGATTATCCGGAAGCTTGCCCTCGAAAACCCGTTCGGGTGCACTTCGTATCATACCGTAAGAAAAGTACACCCCCCGGTGAAGGCAATCCGGGAGCGTTATACAGCCAAGTTCGTGTACCTCGATGCAAAAGGAAAACAGATCGGTTCCAGTTCAGAGATCTACGATTCCGTGGACGGCTACGAGATCGGGAAAGCCGCCATGATCACCAGCATGGCAAACATTGCGGCGCACCGCGGGAAGATCGTGCACCTGCCGGATGCCGACCTCTATTCAGCCACCCTGAAATGCCACGACCCCTCAGGTGAACTCTATTTCGTGAGCCTTACCCGGGAAAAGATTACTGTCTCGTCCTACACGGACGATGCGATCCTGAAAACGGTAGAAAAGTGGGCGGGCACGGTGCCGGAACTGGCGTGAAACCGTCGGATTAGAAAAGATGGAGGGTTACTCCACAATCACGTGCGAGTTTTTGTCCCCGCGCCCGATTCCCTTGTAGATGAATCCCTCGCGAATGTACGCATCGGGATCCACAAGGTTGCGCCCATCAATGATAGCCGGGTGCTTCTTCCCGGACAGGTTCCGGATGACCTTTGCATCGAGCGTCCGGTACTGGTGGTGGCCGGCAAAGATCACGACCGCATCCGCGCCTTCCAGTGCCTCCTCGACAAAGGGGACCATCGCCACGCCCGGATAATCCGCAACGTACGGGTCCTGGACACTGACCACAGCACCCTCCTTCACCAGCAGGTCACGGTACGGCTCGGCCGGGGTATTCCGGGTATCATCGGAATTCGCAAGGAACGACCAGCCGAGAAGCGCGATCTTCGCTCCGTTCAGCGGGGTGCCGGCCCGGGCAAGGGCATCCTTCGTGAGCCGGAACATGTGTATGGGCATGAAGTCGTTGATCCGCCGGGCAAGGACATACAGAGAGGGCTCGCCCTTCGGGAAGTCGAGCTCGTCCTTTCCCAGTACCTGCACGCCGCGTTCCAGGTGATAGGTGTCCTTGGTCAGGCAGTGGCCGCCGACACCGGCGCCCGGCCAGAGCATAGCCCGGGTGATCCCCTCGCCCTTGAGGCTGTCGATGCCGGTGCGGACATCGTACACATTGATCCCCATCGCCTCGCAGTACAGGGCAAGCTCGTTAATGGCAGCGATCTGGAGGTCGCGGAAGGTGTTCTCCGCAGTCTTCGTGACCTCCGCAGCCGTGGCCGTCATCGGAATGACCTTGCCAATAGTCAGGACGGGGGAGTAGAGTTCGGTAGCCCGCTGCGTGCTGGCTTCGTCGATGCCTCCCACGATACGGTCGTGTTCCCGGATGTTCCGAAGAAGGCGGCCTACCATCACACGCTCTGGTGCATGGGCAAGGGCAAAGTCCTTCCCGGCAACAAGGCCCGATTCCTTCTCCAGGAGTTCGCGGGCAACACCGGTTGTTGTCCCCGGGGTGATGGTCGATTCGAGCACGACCAGCATACCGGGGGTGAGGTTGCGGCCCACGTTCCGGACACCTTCGAAAAGCGCTGAGAAGTCCGGCAGCAGGTCTTCCTTGTTCAGGAACGGGGTCTGGATGGAGAGCGTAACGGCGTCCAACTCCCGGATCTTCGAGAAATCGGAGGTGCAGGAGAACTTTCCTGCGTCAACCACCTTCTTCAGCAGCTCTTCAAGGCCGGGCTCCTCTCCTTTCAGCGGGCTCTCGCCGCGGTTGAGCATCGCGATCTTGTACCCTGACGACGGAGAATCGCGCTGGAATCCGTACACCTTCGTAAACTGCGGGGCATCCGCAAAGAGAGCTGCCGCAGGGATCCCGACGTAGCCCATGCCGAGAACACCGATCGTTTTTATCGGACCGCGTTTCCTGATAATATCCAAGAGCATTGCTTCACCCGTACGGTTATTTCCCAGCAATCGTCAGGCCATCCCGGCCAGGACCTGTTCGCACACCCGGAGGTTGTCAATAGCCTGATCAGGAGTGACGGGGAAGGGTGCCCCTTCGCGGGCGCAGTCGACAAACATGGAGAGTTCGCGCTTTAAGGGCTCAAGCTTGTTCACCATCACCTTCTCGATGATATTCTCCTGCACGTACCGCTCGGCTTCGAACTGGTACTGGCCCGGCTTGCGGTAGATCGTGACCTCCTGCGTCATGAAGTCGCCTTCGATGGTGCAGTCCTCCTGCTCCACGTAGATCATCCGGATCTTCTTCGAGGCCTTGCGACTTGCCGAGAGCGCAACCGGGACATTCCCGCATTTCATGAGCACGCTGCAGACATCGGCAGTCCCGGCACTGTGGATAGTTGTCGGGTGACAGAGGAGGTTTAGAAGGATATCGATATCGTGGATCATGAGGTCTTCGACAACGGTACCTCCGGTGACCCGGGCCGATGCGGGGTTATGGCGTTTCATCTCAACATAGAGGGGCTTGTCAACAATCTTCCGGATCTCGCTCACTACCGGGTTGAAGCGCTCGATATGGCCTACACCAATGGTAATTCCGGGGGGAGCCGATTTCATCAGTTCAACCGCCTCCTTTGCGGATGCACAGATCGGCTTCTCGATGAGCGCGTGCTTCTTTGCAGAGAAGACCTGCCGGACGGTCGCCGCGTGGAACTGCGTTGGGACGCAGACACTGACTGCCTCCGTTCGCGCTAGGAGCTGGTCGACAGAATCGCAGACCGTAGCACCGTGCTGGCTGCCGATCGCCTTTGCCGCGGCTGCATTTACGTCGTAGACAAAGACCCGGTCAACGCTCTTGAGCTCGGAATAAACGCGGGCATGGTTCTTTCCCATGGTCCCGACACCGATAACACCGACATCCATCTTAGTTCACCCGGTTGATCGTTTCGCAGATATATGCAAGCTGGTCTTCTCCCAGCGAGGGGTGGACCGGCAGGCTCAGCACCGATGCAGCGAGCCGGGTCGCAACCGGGCAGGGGTCCGGATCGTTTTTCAGACCGAAGACTGGCTGCCGGTGGAGGGGGATCGGGTAGTGGATCGCGCTGCCGATCCCGTTCTCTTTCAGGTACTCCATAAATGCAGCCCGGTCCATCGGGAATTCGCGGGTCAGCCGTATCACGTACTGGTGGTATACCGGCTGCATACCGGGAGGGGTAAATGGTGTGACAAGGCCTTTTACCGAGAGGTGGGCGTTGTAATACTCCGCATTTTTCCGGCGCTTTTCGTTGAACCCGGGTAATCTCTGCAACTGCACGAGCCCGATCGCCGCGGCGATATCCGTCATCCGGTAGTTATAGCCAAGGCATGTGTGGATGTACTTCTCGCTCTGGCCGTGGTTGATGACAAGACGGAGCCGATCATACAGCGCCGTATCCTTTGTCGTCACCATCCCGCCTTCACCGGTGATCATGTTCTTTGTTGCATAGAATGAGAAGCAGGCAAGGTCGCCAAACGAGCCGGCCATCTTCCCGCCAAGGAGAGCCCCATGGGCCTGGGCTGCGTCCTCGATCAGAAGGAGGTTGTGCTGGCGGCAGATCTCCTGGACTGCGGGGACATCGAACGGAAGGCCGAAGAGGTGGACCGCGATGACCGCCTTGGTTTTCGTAGTGACACGCTTTTCGATCTCCTGCGGGGAAATATTGAAGGTCCGTTCGTCCACGTCGGCAAATACCGGGGTGGCCCCACACATCAGCACGGAAGATGCCGTTGCATAGAACGTAAAGTCAGGGACAATGACCTCGTCGCCCGGGCCGATCCCGGCAGCCAGGAGTGCCGCATGGAGGGCCGCGGTGCCGTTGTTGACGGCAACGGCGTACGATGCTCCGCAATTGTCCGCAAACTCCCGTTCGAACTCCGCCACACGACTCCCGGCCGCCAGCATGCCCGATTCCAGCACCGCGGTGACCGCGGCAATTTCCTCCCGGCCAACCGAGGGCCGGGCAACAAATATAGGATCCAAGGATGTGCCCCGCAAAACGTTACCAATACTGATACAAAATGCGTAACCATTCATTAATAGCATTCCTGTCGGATACAGGGTGCGGCAATGAGGAAGGATAGGTAATTAGGGCATGAGAAAAATATACTTATCCTGTATAAAGAGGAGGAGCTGCGGTGCGCCACATCATATCAATCGGGGATTTTGACCGTGAATGGATCGACAGCCTGCTTGACCATGCAGACCGGATTGACGGGAAACAGTACGATTCCCATGCACTCGGAGGAAAGATCCTTGCCGTCCTCTTTTTTGAGCCCAGCACGCGGACCCGGCTCTCGTTTGAATCTGCCATCGCCCGCCTTGGCGGCACATCCCTCACGGTGGGGAGTGTCGAGGCCTGCTCCATAGCAAAAGGCGAGACTCTTGCCGACACCATCCGGGTCGTGAGCGGGTATGCCGATGCAATCGTCATCCGTCACCCGAAAGAGGGCGCTGCACGACTTGCCTCTGAATTCTCCACTGTCCCGGTCATCAACGCCGGCGACGGCGCCGGCCAGCATCCGTCCCAGACCCTCCTCGACCTCTACACCATCCGCCAGTCCATGCCCATTGAAGGTATCGACATCGCGCTCATCGGCGACCTCCGCTACGGGAGGACCGCCCACTCCCTTGCCTCGGCCCTCTCCCACTACAATGCACGGCTGCACACGCTCTGCCCAAGGGGGCTTGAACTCCCCGAGACTCTTTCAACAAGGCTCGCGGAGAAGGGGATGGAGATCATCCCTCATGAGAATATCACGGATATCATCCCCGAAGTGGATGTCCTCTACGTGACACGCGTCCAGCGCGAGCGGTTCCCCGATTCGGCATCCTACTTCAATGTTTCATCGAGTTACCGGATCACTCCCGAGCTCCTCTCGGATGCAAAGAAGCACCTGATCGTCCTCCATCCCCTTCCGCGGGTTGACGAGATCGATCCACGGGTTGACGAGATGCCGCACGCAAAGTACTTCGAACAGTCACGGAATGGCGTTCCGGTACGTATGGCGATGCTCCTGCAGGTGATGCAATGAAGAACAGCGAATCCATGGAGAACGAAGGGCTCCTTGTCCGCCGGATCAAGAACGGGACCGTGATCGACCACATCAGTCCCGGCGAGGCGCTCAATGTTGTCAAGATCCTCGGAATCACCGGTACAACCCAGGAAGCGCTCTCCATTGCCACCAATGTCCCAAGCAGGAACATGGAAAAGAAAGACATCGTCAAGCTGAACAATCGCGAACTCTCCAAGGAAGAGGTTGACCGTATTGCCCTCATCTCGCCAAAGGCCACCATCAACATCATCCGGAATTTCAAGGTCTTTGAGAAGAAAGGCGTGGAAACCCCGACCCTGATCGAAGGAGTTGTCCGGTGCCCGAACCCCGGGTGCATCTCCAACACGCATGAGCCGATCCGGAGCAGGTTCTTGGTGAAGGAAAACGGGCTTCACTGTATTTATTGCGACTGGGTCATTACCGGGGACATCCCCAGCCATATCATCTGACATTCCTATTTCTCTCGTGGCATCCGCGGACCCCCATATTCGACGGGCCCGTTCGGCATAGTTACCCGGTTCCTGCGGGAAATGACAGAAAGATATTTTCCCTGTGGCTACCTAGTGAGATAACCATTAGTTCTTGGACTTCTACCAACTGATGGCATTAAATATCTGTTCATTGATAAATTCAGGTTAGTGATCACGATGAGATCCAAGACGTTTTTGTTGTATGCAGGACTTATTGTCCTGTTCCTGGCCCTGGCAGTACCCGGGGCATCCGCAGCGGATACCGCGAAAGCAGGGTACATCACCGTAGGGATAGCCCCGGTGGCACAGTTCGATGCCCACTATGCTTTCACGACAATCCCCACGAAGGTCGGGTTTGTCGATACTTCCCTTGGCTCGAAACCGATGACCTGGGAATGGGACTTTGGTGACGGGGTCACGTCAACGGAACAGAACCCGAGCCACACCTACCTCAAGCGCGGCACCTATACCGTCAAGCTGACCGTGAAGAATGCCTACGGGACCAGTACCGCTGTTAAGACGGACTATATCTCTGTAGGCATGCCACCGAAGGCAGCTTTCGTTGGCAGCCCGACCGCTGGTGGTGCGCCGATGACCGTTGCATTCACCGACCAGTCGGCCGGCCAGGTGGACAAGTGGACCTGGGACTTTGGCGATGGCCAGAGATCCAACGAGCAGAACCCGGTGCACACGTACTGGGTTGCCGGAAACTACAATGTCATCCTGACGGTTTCCAATGAATTCGGTATATCGGATGCAATGCGCAACCAGTACATCACCGTTTCGGGCGACCTGGCCGCGAAGTTCGATACCTTCCCCTCATCCGGTAAGGCGCCTCTTACGGCCCGGTTCACAGACCGCTCGACCGGCAGCCCGACTGCCTGGTCCTGGGACTTTGAAGACGGGATCACCTCGACTGAACAGCACCCGTCCCACACCTTCTCGACCGCGGGATCTTATACTGTGAAACTTACGATCACCCGTGGCACCGAGACAGCCTCAACAACCCAGATCATCAACGGCGGCGGCG
>NZ_PIZH01000087.1 GCF_002835825.1 Methanoregula sp.
CATGGAAGCGCCGAAGATGGCAGCGGGAACCGACCGGCTCCTCTTCTTCCACAACCTTGACGGCCACAAAGCGGTCATGAACATGACCGCGAGCCGGAAGTCCCTCTCGCTCGCGCTCGGGATTGAAGAGGCAACGATGGTGAAGACCCTTGCGGATGCGCAGTTCAACGGGAAGGTGATCGAAGACGGCACGCTCTCCATGCAGAAGCCTGATCTCACGAAGCTCCCCATCATGCACCACTTTCCGAAAGATGCCGGGAAGTACCTCACCTCGGCTATTGTCTTCTCGCGCTGGGATGGCGTGGAGAACGCATCAATCCACCGGATGCTCGTGCTTGATGACCACCGGCTGGTCGCACGGCTCGTCGAGGGACGGCACACGCATGTGATGCTCAAAAAAGCCATCGCGAAAGGCGAGAAGCTGCCCGTTGCGATCACGATTGGGACGCACCCGGCCGTCACGTTTGCCTCCTGCACGCGGGTACCGACCGGAAAGGAACTCCCGTTTGCTGCAGAACTCATGGGAGGTACGCTGAAGGTGAAGAAATGCAGCAATGGCGTGCTCGTCCCTGATGCGGAGATCGTCCTTGAAGGGTTCATCACGGCTGAACTGACCGATGAGGGCCCGTTTGTGGATATCACCGGGACCTATGACCCTGTCCGGAGACAGCACATCATCGAGATCACCGGCATGCACACGAAACCGGATTTCATCTACCACGGCATCCTGCCCGGTGGGGACGAGCACAAGATGCTGATGGGGGCGCCCTACGAGCCGAAGATCTACAAGGCAGTTGCCGGGGTCACCGAAGTAAAGGATGTCCTCCTCACGAAAGGGGGCTGTGGGTACCTTCACGCGGTGATCCAGATCCGGAAGAGCACGCAGGGCGACGGGAAGAACGCCATCATGGCAGCCTTTGCCGCCCACACGTCGCTCAAGCATGTGGTTGTTGTTGACGAGGACATTGACCCGGCAAATCCTCATGAGGTCGAGTACGCCATCGCGACCCGGGTCAGCGGGGACCGGGATATCATGATCATCCAGGGGGTCCGCGGCTCATCGCTCGATCCCTGTCAGCTCGAGGACGGGACAAACGTGAAGGTCGGCGTTGATGCGACCATGGTACTCGGGCGCGAAGCCGAGTTCACGCGTGCCACGTGGTGAGACCATGCATCTTGACCGAGACGACGAAAAGATCCTTGCCGGGGAGCAGGGCGAAACGAAGCAGAAGATGCTTGAGCTCCTTGTTGCGCTCGGCAAGGTCTTCGGGGCGGAGCGGCTCGTCCCGATCAGGAGTGCGCAGGTGAGCGGGGCGTCCTACAAGACCATCGGTGAGTACGGCCTCCAGTGGCTTGCCTCGCTCGATGCAAAAGCCGTTGTGCCGGCGGTGCTGAACCCGATCGGCATGCCAAGGGGCCGCTTTGAAGAGATGGGTGTTGACCCGGACTTTGCCGTAAAGCAGCAGGCGGTTGTTGCAGCCTACGAACGGCTTGGTATTGCCCTTGAGTGCACCTGTACGCCCTACTACCTCCGCGAGACCTCGTTTGGCGACCACCTTGCCTGGTCGGAGTCCTCCGCGGTCAGCTATGCAAACTCCGTGATCGGTGCCCGGACCAATCGCGAGGGCGGCCCCGGCGCCCTTGCCGCAGCGATTGTGGGAAAGACGCCGTGTTACGGGCTCCACCTTGAAGCGAAGCGCAAGCCGCAGGTGATCGTCCGCGTCGAGGCTGATACCCGCAACTGGGACATAGCCCATTACGGGGCGCTCGGGTACCATGCGGGAAAACTCGTGGGCAACCGGATCCCGTTCTTCTCGGGGCTTGAGTCCGCCATCCCCGAACGGCTCAAGGGGCTCGGGGCGGCGATGGCGGCGACCGGTGCTGTGGCCCTGTACCATGTCGAGGGCGTGACGCCCGAGGCAGCGCAGGGACTGTTCGACCTCTCCGGCCTTGAGGTGATCAATGTTGAGACAGGGGATGTCGAGCGGCTCTTCAAGGAGATCCCGGTTGATGCTGTTGCCGTGGGCTGTCCGCACTGTTCGCCTGCGGAACTGGAGGAGATTGCCGGCCTCCTGAAAGGGAAGGTCGTCACCATGCCGTTCTATGTCTTTGCCGCGCAGGGCGTGATTGACCGGAACCAGAAGACCGTGGACCAGATCGAGAAGAGCGGGGCCCGGGTCTTTGCCGATACCTGCATGGTGGTCTCGCCCGTTATGGAGCAGTACGAGGCGATCATGGTGAACTCAGGCAAGGCCCTTGCATATGTGCCGGACATGTGCGCCGCGGTCTCACGTATCGGAACAGTTGCCGAGTGCGTGAAAGTGGCAACGGAGTGATCTTCCCTTTCAGGAGATCACGGCCACAGTTTTAAAAAAGTTCCTCACCGTACGGCCAGCAGGATCTTCCGGATCTCTTCCACGGCTTCGGGTGAGGGATTTTTTCCCGGCCGCACGCCGTCACCATAGGAAAGGATCTTCCTGGCAGTTTCCATGTTCAGGTTCATGAACGGGATTTTGTCCCATACCTTCTGGTCGATCTTGTTCCACGTGCACTGGAGCAGGTGAGAGAGGAGCATGATGTCAGATTCCGACAGCAACTTCCAGTCTGCACCGATGCCCTGCTGCATCAGTTTCATCGAACCCTCGACTGTCTTCCCGCGGTGGACATGGTACAGGCGCCTTCCCAGCTCTGCCTGGGTTACCTCCGGCATTTTCTTACCTCCAGCCCCGTTTCGGGGATGATGAGTGAGTCCCGCTGTGCACCCATAAATGTTGCGGAGGACTGGCCGGGGCACAAACGGTCAGCCACAAGCAGGGGAAAATGCTATAATCACGGACAGGATAATTCCCCTGTGAGGGAAATATGCCTTCTACCAGTAAAGAGGAGCTGGGCAGGAGACGGTTCGAGCTCCAGAAAGAACAAGCGATCGAGGCAGCGATCGAGAAGATACGCCGCGCCCCGGATGCCGGATGGGCCTCTTTTTCCGGCGGGGACTACACCCGCCTCCGGGAGATCCTTGCGGAGATCTGGATCGGTGTTGACCGTGAGAAGTGGCAGCAGTACACGTTCTCCACGCTCACAAAGGAGGATATCCGCGAGCTTCTCGAGCTTTACGGAACCGCACCGGGCCGCGCTATCCCCCGCGCAACCATGGAAGCCATGGATGCGGTCATCTCCCATACAAAAAACGCAGGGAAAAAAGGCTGACACGTCGTGAATGCCCCGGGGGCCCTCCCCCGGCCGGCCCCGAATATGCGCGATAACCTTATTATAGCTGGAATCTGTAGGTTCTATCATTAGGAGGTAACGAGATGGTTGGTTGGGAAGTCCCCATCGGGGCTGCCATCGCATTCTCCTTTGGTGCGATAGGTACGGGTTGGGCGCAGTCACGCATCGGAGCTGCCGGCGCCGGAGCGATAGCAGAGAAACCAGAGACCGCAGGTACCATCATCATCCTTGAGGCAATCCCCGAGACCCTGGTCATTCTCGGGTTCGTGGTCGCCTCGATGATCATTCTGATGGTAAAGTAATACTCCAAAAGGAGATGGCTCCGGCGCGGGAAGCCCCGTGAGCAGTGCGTTCCCAAAAAGCATATTTTTCATCCCTTTCCCGGGCCGGGAACCCCGGGAGAGACTCGGCTCGCAGCCCGCCCTGCCGGAGCAGGCAAAAGAGGACGGTGATGCCGTGGCCTATGACAATCTTTTAAAATCCGTGGAGGAGAGTGCAGAAGCGCGGGAGCGGGAGCTCCTGCAGAAGGCAGATGAGCAGGTGGAAGCGATCCGGGCAGAAGCAAGGAAACGGGCCGACGAGATCCAGCAGGCCATGGTCCGTGACGCAGAACGGTCTGTGGCCATCGAGCGCAACAAGCAGCTCTACCTGGCAAAGGGTGAGATCAAGGAAAAATCCCTTCTTGGGCGGGAGAAAGTCTTCCTCTCCGCGTTTGCAGAGGCAGAGAGACGGTTGTCCGGGCTCCGGCAGGATACTCACTATCCTGCAATCTTCGAACGGCTCGCTCGGGAGACGGTCAGCGCGATGGGAAAAAACCCGTTTGTTCTCCATGTTGACAAACGGGACCTTGAACTCTGCCGGGCAACACTCGCGGCGATGAACGTCAGCTGCGAGATCATCCCCGACATCGGGTGCACCGGCGGCCTTGTCGCAGCATCCCCGGACGGCCTTGTCACCATCGCCAACACGGTCGAGTCACGGCTCGAACGGATTCGGGAGCACAAGCGGCTTGCGATTTATAAGATCCTCTCCGGAGGCTGAGATGGACTGGGGGTACATCAATGCCCGGATCCGGGGGATGAAGAGCCGGCTCCTGGACCACCGGACGCTTGACAACCTCATCCTGCAGCCGGACATGGACTCACTGATGGCCGAGCTTGAGAAGACCGCGTACCGTGAGGACCTCATCGAGGCGAAAGGGAAATACACGGGAGTCACGGCGGTCGAATACGCCCTCCGGAACAATTTTGTCCGGACATTCCGGAAGGTTCTCAACTTCTCGAAGGAGAAAGAGGCCCGGCTCTTTATCAGCATCTTCCTGCACCGCTGGGATGTCCAGAACATCAAGACGATCCTCCGCGGAAAGAACATTCACGTGACGAACGAAGAGATCGTGGACTGCCTCGTTCCCGTGGGCGAACTGGACGAAGCAGCCCTGACCGAGCTTGTCCGGCAGCCGGACGTAAAAGCAGTGATTGACCTTCTTGCAACATGGGATATCCGCTGGGCCCGGCCGCTCACCACGGCATTTCCGGAATTTGCCAGGAGCGGCGACCTCGGGATGCTGGAGTGTGCGCTCGACCGGTTCTATTACAACGACGCCCTTCTGGCAGTTTCGGGAAAAGGGGCAAACAACGCGAAGATCCGCCAGGTGCTCTCGCTTGAGGTCGACGTGGTGAATATCAAGACTATCCTCCGGATGGTGAGGGACCGGATCGCGGTGGAGGATGCGCAGAAGTTCCTGCTGGAAGGAGGACAGGCACTGGACCAAAAGATGATCGCCCGGGTCCTTGTCCTCCCCACGATCGCAGAAGCAGCAGCCATGCTCTCAACGACGTGGTACCCCACCATGCATCCCACGCGCTACCGGTTCCTTGCAACGATACCGGAGGATGTACTCCGGGCCCAGAAGATATCTGTCATCGAGAAGCAGTTGGAGCGGCACCTGGTGAGGGAGGGTGTAGACTCATTCCTTGGCGACCCGTTGAGCGTTGCTTCGCTTATCGGGTACTTCTGGGCCAAATACAACGAGATAACGAACATCCGGATCATCTCGCGTTGCAAGACGGCCGACTTCCCGGTCGAGAACCTCAGGGAGGAGCTGATTTATGTTTAAGCTCGTCATCGTAACGGACAGCGACCGGGCATCGGGATTCCGTCTCGCGGGAGCAGAGGTATACGAGGCGGATGGCATGGAGGAGGCAAAGGCCACAATCCCCCCGCTCCTCCACAAGGATGACATCGGGATCGTGGCAGTGAACGAGGAGTACATGCTCGGGCTTGACGAGAAGCTGATGGACCGGATCGAGAAGATGCACCGCCCGCTCATCATCCCGATCCCGTCGAAGAAGAAGGAAGTGGACCGGCGGACGTACATCGAGCGGCTCCTCAGGAAAGCGATTGGGTACAACATCGTGCTGAAGAGGTGATGGTATGATATCGGGGACAATTTCACGGATCTCGGGCCCGGTGATCGTGGCAAAGGGCATGAAGGGGTCCAAGATGTATGACGTGGTGAAGGTCGGGGCCGAGGCCCTCCGCGGCGAGATCATCCGGCTCGAAGGGGACGAAGCGGTCATCCAGGTATACGAGGACACGACCGGCCTCACGCTGGGCGAGGCCGTTGAGAACACGGAGACGCCGCTCTCGGTGGAGCTGGGCCCGGGCCTTCTCTCCTCCATCTACGACGGCGTTCAGCGCCCGCTGCCGGTCTTGAAAGTGATGAGCGGTGATTTCATCGGCCGCGGCATCACGGCACCCGGACTGGACCGGGAGAAGAAGTGGGAGTTCTCGCCCTCGGTGAAACAGGGCGACAAGCTCGGATCCGGGGACATCATCGGCACGGTACGGGAGTTCCAGTTCGAGCACCGCATCCTTATTCCCCCGAAAGTATCGGGCACCGTCACCGAAATCCGGTCCGGATCATTCACGGTTGAGGAAATCGTCTGCGTGCTCGACAATGCGGTAAAACTCAGCATGATGCACACCTGGCCGGTCCGGCTCCCCAGGCCGCACATCAAGAAGCTCGACCCCCTCCTGCCCCTCATCACCGGGCAGCGGGTCTTCGACTGCATGTTCCCGGTCACGAAGGGAGGAACCGCGATGATCCCCGGAGGGTTCGGGACGGGCAAGACGGTCTCGGAGCAGACGCTCGCGAAATGGTCGGACACGCAGGTCGTGGTCTACATCGGGTGCGGGGAGCGGGGCAACGAGATGACGGACGTGCTCGAGGAGTTCCCCGAGCTCGTGGACCCACGGACGAAACTCCCGCTCATCGAGCGGACGATCCTGATCGCCAACACCTCCAACATGCCGGTGGCCGCCCGCGAGGCCTCGATCTACACAGGCATTACTATCGCCGAATACTTCCGGGACATGGGCTATGATGTTGCACTTCTGGCCGACTCGACCTCCCGCTGGGGCGAGGCGCTCCGCGAAGTCTCGGGCCGGCTCGAAGAGATGCCGGGCGAGGAAGGCTATCCTGCCTACCTCGCAACCCGGCTCTCGGCCTTCTACGAGCGGGCCGGACGAGTCATCTGCCTCGGGAGCAGGGAGGGGGCAGAGCGGACCGGTTCGGTCACGGTTGTCGGTGCAGTCTCTCCGCCCGGCGGGGATTTCTCGGAGCCGATCACGCAGAACACGCTTCGCGTTGTGGGAACATTCTGGGCGCTCGACACAAATCTCGCC
>NZ_PIZH01000088.1 GCF_002835825.1 Methanoregula sp.
GAGAAGTCTAATGTCGTGACAGAAAACTGCACCCTTGAGCTCGAACTGCGGGTGCCGTGGGGCTGTTCGATTCCGGAGACCCTTGCCGAGATCCAGGCCCACGCGAACAATGCCATTGTCACCCCGCAGGAATCGTTCGTCCCCACGATCACCGACCCGTCATCGCGGATCGTCACGGTCACCTGCGATGCGGTGCAGCGTGCGTGGAATAAACCCTCCTTCCCATTCGTGCAGTGGGCGGCAAGCGATGCCCGCCACATGAGGGGGGCCGGGTTCCGGGTGATCGAATACGGGCCCGGCGAGATCGAGAGCCTGCATGCCGTAAACGAACGCGTCACCATCGCATCGCTTGAGAAAGCCACGGAGATCTATGGGGATGTGATGCAGCAATATGCTGGAAACCCGGCATAACTTTTTTCTGGATCGTTTCCGTTAAACTACGAAAAAATGTGAGGGCCGGATTATTTCCGTGCCACCAGGTACGCTCCCGCGATTGTAGCGCCGATGAGGGCAAAGACCGCGGTTGCCGGTGAGAACGGAGAGAACGTGGTTTTCTGTGCAACCGGGACTGTTGTGGTGATTGCCGATGTCTGCACAACAGGCGGTGCCGAAGGGGTTGCCATGATTGTCTCTTCAGGGACTGGCGTTGGAGAAGTTGTCCCGAGGCGGTTGAGGGTGGGCGGGGTTGCAATTGTTGTCGCGGAGTACTGGAACGCCTGGAATTTCCCGGTCATGTCTTCCTTGTTCGCCTTTGCTTCGGCAAAATCCGGGTCAATGCCAAGCGCCTTGTTGAAACAGGTCAGGGCATCGTTATACATGCCCAGCGCAACGTACGCCTTTCCCTTGTTGTTCCATGACGTAGCATTGGAGATGGTGATGGCAGTTGCCGCATCGAAGGCGGATATGGCGTTTTGGTAATCGCCGTTTGCCATGTACGCCAGCCCGAGGTTGTTCCATTCCATGAGGTTCGTGGTATCAAGAGCGGTACATTTCTTGTAGGAGGTAATCGCAGAGGCCGAATTGTTCAGCTGCATGTACGCGTATCCCTGGTTGCAGAAGGGCACCGGGAGGTTCGGCTGGAATACGAACATGGCATCATAGGCCGTGACAGCCTCGCTCCACCGCTGGAGCCGGAAGAGGGCCAGCGCCCGTGCGGTAATCGCACGCTCGTCTTTAGAGCGCAGGGCTAACGATGCATCGGCGGCTTCAAGCGCCGATGAGAAATTTCCCAGTCCATTGAGTGCGGTGGCCTTCCCCGACAGAGCGGTGGCATGCTTCGCATCCTGGGCAAGGGCATTGTTGAAGTGCGTGAGCGCATCGGAAAATTTTCTCGCATCGAGTGCAGCATTTCCCAGAGCAACCAATTCATTGGTATCCGCTGCCTGTACTACCGGCACGAGCAGGAATGAGGCAAGGAAAAACAAAATCAGGATAGTTCGCCGCATATTCTCATGACGAATGTTTCCCTGAAGGCTGATGAATCTATTGATTCAGGGAAATGGCGGGCTGTTATTCCCAGGAGCCCGCTGGCGCGGGTTATTTCCTGCCTACCACGACCGCAACCATGCATGACAAGACTGCGGTCACCGCAAACGCAGAAACAATCCCGGACAGGTCTGCGACAAGACCGGCAAGGAACGGGAGCAGTGCCATGCCAAGATAACTTGATGTGGAGAAGAGCCCCATGGCAATGCCCTGGTGTTGCCGTTCTCCGGCGAGAAGTGCCATCTGGGCGATCATCACAAGGCCGGCAACCGCCCCGAGCACGAGAAGCCCTGCAGGCGACCAGACAAGGAACAGTATACCCACGGCCATCAGCAGGGACGAGATCCGGATCATCCTGGTTTCCTCAAACGGGAACCGTGATACCACCAGCACCGCGACGATTGAGGCGATGCTCATGCCGGCAATCCAGAATCCTGCAGCATCGGAAGGGAGAGCGGAATGATCGGGAAAGAGTGCTGTTGCAACACCGGTCGCCCCGATGAGGATGACCGAAGAGAACAGTATCCCCCGGTATTTCCGGAAGATTTCCCATGACTTAACAAGGCCATGGCCGGCCGGGGCCGGATACACCTTTAGGGAACCAGGGCTTGCCAGCAGGGGGATAACGGCGAGGGCAGAAAAGAGAAGGATACCGGCTGCCGGCTGGCCGGACACGGTCGAAAGCACGCCGGCCGCAATGAGACCGAGGACAAGGCCGGCATTGAGGAGGGCAAGGAAGTACCCGCTCATCTTCTCGTGATCGATTCTCTGGTTGACCACGGCCATGGCAGGGGCAATGAAGAGGCCGGCACCGATGCCTTCTGCAAAACGCCCGGCAACGGTCACGGGGGCGCTGACGGAGAGAATGAGCACAGCCCCGCCAACAACGGTCAGGACAAGCCCGGTGCGCATGAGCGCAGTAGGGCCGAAGCGGTCCGAGAGGATACCACCTGGCAGCGTGCTGATGAACGCCCCGAGAAAGTATGCTCCATAGATGGCTCCCGTCCAGGACGGACTGTCGGAAAACGCGGGAAGAACCGGGACGATGGCGTTGGATAACGCCATGACAGAGAAGACACCGAAGAAAAGAGTGACCTTGTCCCTCACAGGTGACCTCTGTGTTCAGACCATACGGTAGGTCTCAAGGTTCATGGGGGAGTGGGTCTCGATGTGGTAACGCTTGTAGATGGAGCTTGCGAGGTCAATGGTGTTGTTCTCGTCACCGTGGATGCAGAAAATCTTCTCGGGACGGGGCGAGATCTGGCCGATGTAGTTCATCAGCTGCCGGCGGTCGGAGTGGCCGGAGAACCCGTCAACCGTGACAATCTCGAGGTTGATGGTGATGGTTCCCTTCCTCCCCATCGGGACCTCGCGCCAGCCCTTCTGGATCCGGCGGCCGTATGTACCGTCCGCCTGGTACCCGACAAAGACGAGCGCATTCTTCTCGTCCTGGGCCAGGTTCATGAGATACTCCATGACCGGGCCTCCGTTTAACATACCGCTCGTGGAGATGATGACGCAGGGATCGCCACCGATGACCTTCTCGCGGAGGTCCTGGCTGTCCACCTGCTGGAAGCACTCGGCAAGGAAGGGGTTCATGCCCTCGCGGAAGATCTGGTTGCGCAGGTCCGTGTTGAGGTACTCGGGATAGGTGGTGTGGATCGCGGTTGCTTCGCGGATCATGCCGTCGAGATAGATCTTCACCTTTGGGATCTTCTCCATCCGCATGCCTTCTTCGAGGGCGAGCATGACCTCCTGCGAACGGCCTACCGAGAACGCCGGGATGATGACCTTGCCGCCCCGCTGGAGCACCCGGTTGATGGTCTCGTACAGCATGCCTTCGCAATCTGACCTCGCCTGCTGGAAATCATTGCTCCCGCCGTACGTGCTCTCCATGAAGAGGGCTTCGAGGCGCGGGAACTGGTTGATGGCCGGATTGAAGAGCCGGCTCTTGGCATAGTTGAAGTCGCCCGTGAACGCGATGTTGTACATGCCGTCGCCGAGGTGGAAGTGGGCGATGGCGGATCCGAGGATATGGCCGGCATTGTGGAACGTGAGCTTGATGTCCGGCGCAATATCCGTCACGCTACCGTAATTGAGGGTGACAGAATGCTTGATGTAGGTCTTGACCTCGTTTGAGCTGTAGGGCACCTTCCGCCCTTCCTTGTTGATGACATCGAGGTAATCGAGCTGGAGCATAGCCGAGAGGTCGCGGGTCGGAGGCGTGGAGTAGACCGGGCCTTCGTAGCCGTATTTGTAGAGGAGCGGGACGAGAGCGCAGTGGTCCAGGTGGGCGTGCGTCAGGATAACGGCATCGAGCGAGGAGAGCGGGTAGATCTCGGGGACATAGAGGTACGGGGTTGCACCGGCATTGTCGGGTTTCTCGCCGCAGTCGATGAGCACCTTGCTGTGGGGTGTTGAGAGCAGGAACGCAGCCCGGCCAACTTCGCGGCAGCAGCCGAGCGTGGTGACCCGGGCCCACTGGTCCTTCCGTGCCGTCTCGTCGCCCCGGGCCGGAAGGTCCCGGTGGATCCGCCTGCCGATGGTGCGGAGGAACTGTTTCCGGTCCTCGTTGACCGAGCGGAGGTACTGCCGGACCTGCTTGACCGTGGAGCTCTCGATGGGAGGAGTCCTGACGACCTTCGGTGTCCAGCCGATGTGCTTCGTGATCTCCCGGAGCGTTGCCCCGTTCTTGCCGATGACAACGCCCGGCTTTTCGGCCTCAATTAACACCTCGCCGGTGTCGGCATCAAAAAAGATATCGGTGATGCCGGCGGTCTCTGGGACAACGGATTTGATCTCGCCGTGGGCCTTCTCGGGGTCTTCAAGGATGGTGGGCCTGACCACGATCCGCTTGCGCAGGTCACGGGCCAGGATCTTGATTAAGTCAGCCTCATCGGCAAACCGCTTGGGGTCGTCCGTGTAGATGACAAGCTCCGGACCTTCAAACTCGACCTGCGTTACATTGATGCCGCGGGGCACCTTCTCATTGATCTTGTCTTTGAGTTCTTTTAGCCGCTCTTCAATCTGCATATAATAAACGTCCCAAAAAAGGTGTTATGCTGATGTCTTGGCAAGGTATTTTTTTATGGTGTCCTCGGCAAAAATCTGGAATTTGTCTTTGGTAATGACGACCACGTGGATCCCTTCACCGGATCCGGCATCGCGCTTCATGGCCGACTTCAGGCCCCGCACCGCAATCTCGGTTGCCTCTTCTTCTGTCATATTGGGCTTGAACCGGTCTTCGAGCACACCATATGCCATGGGGGAGCCGGAGCCGGTTGCAACGATCTCTTCTTCCTTTGTTGCACCGCCCATTGCATCCACGGAATAGACGCTTGGGCCTTTCTCGTCAACCCCGCCGACTAACAGCTGGACGTAATACGGGAAGTAACGGTTCTGGTTGAGATAGTTCGAGAGGAGCGTTGCCGTTGCACCGACCGTGATCGGGCGCGACCGGCGGATCTGGTACAGGTTGCACTCCACGGTCAGGATGCGGGCGAGCTGCTGGGCATCGCCAACGCCTCCTGCCGTTGTCATACCAATGCGGTCTGCGACCTGGTAGACTTTCTTGGCTTTCTTGCTGGCGATCATGAGGCCCATGGTCGCCCGTTTTTCAGTGGCGAGAATTACCCCGTCGGCAAAGACAATCCCGATCGTGGTCGTCCCCTTCATGGACTCCGGTAACTGTTCAGGCATGTGAGATACCTCAAAAATATATAAACGCTGAAATGGTGTAAAAGCGCTTTAAAGTATTAGGGGCTACGTGAAAAGATAAAGGTTTTTATTCAGAATCTTCGTTGCAGAACGCCCGGATCAGTTCCCGGTCGTAGAGCATGGCAACCAGTTTCTTGTCACCGTTCACGACAGGAAGCTGGTCTACGCGGGAGCGCCGCATCTTCAGCGCACACTCGCTCACTTCAGCATTTGCCGGCACGGCAACGACACTTTTTACCATGGCAAGCTTGACCGGGCGGTTGGGCAGCTGGACCTTGGAGATCCCAAAGCTGATGGTATGGTTGTCCCTTATGCTCTCCCAGGTCCACTCATCATCGTCTGTCCCGTTCGAGAAATCGGAGACGCCGACAGAGTCCTCGATGCTGGTGTTCCGGATCAGGTCCCGCTCGGAGATGATCCCCTTGAGCCGGTTCTCTGCATCGAGAATAGGGATGGCATCGACGCCGGAGATCTCCATGACCCGGCCCACCACGGGCAGGGGTGTCTCTTCCCAGAGGGCGAACGACTTGCTCGTGTACTTCTCCTTGATCTCGGCGTGGCACTTGACCTGCGCAAGTGCATGGATAACATCGGCAACAGAGAGGAGACCAATGAGATGGTTGTCCTCTACAACCGGCAGCCGGCGGATATGCTTCGTGACAAGAATGCGGGCTGCTTCCTTCATCTCCATATCAGGACCGATCGTGACGGGTTTTGCCGTCATCAGGAGGCCGAGCTGGGTTTCCTCGGGCTTACTGAGGAGGTCTTTTCTTGTGATGATCCCGACAAGCTTTTTGTTCTTGATGACCGGGACACCGGAAATTCCTGTGCGCTTGAGGATCTTTAAGACATCATCGCGATTGCCCGGGATCTCGACGTGGACAACGTCCGATGTCATGTAGTCTCTGACAATCATGTCCGTTATGATCTCACCACCATGGAAGAAACCCTGCTGTGGGTGACAATGAACGTGGAAACGCTCCCGATGAGGAGCCTGTCGGTCTGGCTCTTCCCATGGGAACCGACAATAATGAGCTCGGCCTTTACTTTGTCGGCAAGGGCAATGATCTCGCTGCCCGCGTGGCCGAACTTGAGGTGCGTTGTCAGGGTGACGCCATGTGCCGCGGCATCGGTCTTTGCCTTGTCAAACACCGCTTCGCCCTCCTTTTTGAGGACGTTATACATAATCTCGACGGTGTTATCTGTAGGAATGGACGAAAAAAGACCGGTTTCAACAACATATGCCGCATGCAGTTTTGATTCTCCTGCCCGGGCCATTTCGACAGCACGGTCGAGCGCCTTCTGCCCGGCCGGTGAGCCGTCTAATGCAACAAGGATATTAGCAAACACCGGAATCACCCACAACAAACATGCCTGTTTTATTGAATTTACGAATTAAAAACATTTGTGCCGTTGCAGGAAAACGGAGCCCGTTTAACCATGGATGTAACCGGATCGCGGCTGAATTTGAGTGCATTTTTTTCCGGGTCAATGATCGCCAGCCGTGCCCCGCCCCCCTCGGGGTGGAAAAAGGGGGAACCGGTAAGCGCTGACCCGCAATGGCCGGATTGAAGGATTCTTCCGGGATCGATTTGTTAAAGGTTCAAGACGAATGCAATCTCTTTTCCAAATTGGGGGGGAACGACAATACAATTTCTCGAC
>NZ_PIZH01000089.1 GCF_002835825.1 Methanoregula sp.
GAACAACCACGATTGCATGCAGACAAAGATCCGTCTCGATGAGGAGCAGATGCCCAAACGGTGGTACAATGTCCAGGCTGACCTGCCCACCCCCCTCGACCCGCCGCTCCATCCGGCCACGCACAAGCCGGTGGGGCCTGAGGACCTCAAAGCTATCTTCCCGATGGAACTGATCCGGCAGGAAGTGACCACGGACCGGTATATCGATATCCCGGGAGAGGTGCAGGACGTGCTCCGGCTCTGGAGACCAAGCCCCCTGTACCGTGCGTTCCGGCTGGAGAAGTTCCTCAAGACCCCGGCAAAGATCTATTACAAGTGGGAGGGTGTCAGCCCGGCCGGGAGCCACAAAACCAACACCTCCGTCCCGCAGGCCTACTATAACATGAAGGCCGGGATTGAGCGGATTGCAACCGAGACCGGCGCCGGGCAGTGGGGTTCCGCCCTGGCGTTCGCCACCATGCTCTATGACCTGGAGTGCACGATCTACATGGTGAGGTCGAGCTACACGCAGAAGCCCTACCGCAAGTCGATGATGAATGTCTGGGGAGCGGAGTGCATCCCGAGCCCGAGCACGAAAACGAAGTCGGGCGCGGCAGTTCTCGAGAAAGACCCGGATACTCCTGGCGCACTTGGCATAGCGATCTCCGAAGCAGTCGAAGACGCGGCAACCCATGACAACACCAACTATGCGCTCGGCTCGGTGCTCAACCATGTCTGCCTCCACCAGACGATCATCGGCCAGGAGTGCCGCGAGCAGCTCGCCATGGTTGATGATTATCCCGATGTTGTGATTGGCTGCGTTGGCGGCGGGTCGAACTTCGCCGGGATCGGGTTCCCGTTTGCAGGCGACAAGATGACCGGGAAGCACAAGGATGTCGATATCATCGGGGTCGAACCCGCCTCATGCCCGACCCTGACAAAAGGTGCCTATATGTATGACTTTGGCGATGTGGCGGGCCTGACGCCGCTGTTGAAGATGTTCACGCTCGGCCATGACTTCGTACCGCCGTCTATCCATGCCGGGGGTCTCCGCTATCATGGGGATTCCCCGATTGTATCCCGCCTGGTTCACGATGGCGTGATGCGGGCGGTCTCCTGCCACCAGAGCGAGGCCTTCGAGGCAGGTCAGACATTCTCGCGCACGGAAGGGCTCATCGTTGCACCGGAGACATCGCATGCGGTGAGGTGTGCCATCGATGAAGCCCTGAAATGCAGGAAGACCGGCGAGGAGAAGACGATCCTCTTCAACTGCTCCGGGCATGGCAACTTCGATATGTCAGCCTACGATGCGTACTATGCCGGCCAGCTGGTTGATTATGAATACCCGGACGAACTGATCAAAGAGGCGATCGGCCGGATCCCCAAGATTCAATAACCTCTGCACCATCACCTTTTTTCATGAAACGGATTGGCTTCATCGTCAACCCGGTTGCCGGCATGGGTGGGTCGGTGGGGCTGAAGGGCACCGACGGGAACGTAGAGGAGGCAAAGCGGCGCGGGGCCGTACCGCATGCCGGTGAGCGGGCGCAGAGGGCGCTTGAGAAGCTCAGAATGGCAAAGAACCTCTGTTATCTTACCTGTGCCGGTGAAATGGGGGAATCCGCTCTTGCTGCCGCGGGCTTAGAGAACTACGAAATCGTGTACACGCCGGCGGACGACACGTCCGCGGATGACACCCGTGCTGCGGCAAGGGCAATTCTTGGAAAAGGCGTTGATCTCATCTTTTTCTGCGGGGGGGATGGGACAGCCCGCGACATCTTTTCAGTTGCCGGCCGGGATGTACCCATGCTCGGGATCCCGGCGGGTGTGAAGATGTACTCCGGGGTTTTTGCCGTAAACCCCGACGCTGCCGCGGAACTCGTTATAGGACTGGACAAGGCAGCCCTGCGGGACTCCGAGGTCATGGACGTAGACGAAGATGCCTACCGGGCAGGGACGCTGGACACGCGGCTGTTCGGTATTGCCCGGACTCCCGTGATCCGGGGAATGGTTGCGGTCTCAAAACAGGTGTACGAACAGCCGGACGAGGAACGGATAAAAGCAGAGATCGCCCAGTTCATGCAGGAAGTGATGCTGCCGGGGGCGCTGTACATCATCGGGGCAGGGACGACAACGGAAGCGATCGTGCGCTACTTAGGGCACAAAAAGACCCTGCTTGGTGTGGATGTGCTGAAGAACGGCAGGCTCGTTGCAGTGGATGCGGACGAGCAGACCCTCCTACGGCTCACCGACCGGGAAAAAGATGTGCGCATCATCATCAGCCCCATCGGGGCACAGGGCTTCATCCTGGGCAGGGGCAACCAGCAGATCAGCCCCGCGATTGTACGACGGGCGGGCATCGGGCACGTTATCGTGGTCGCAACACCGCACAAGCTGCAGGATACCCCTGAGCTGCTGGTGGATTCCGGGGATCCGGAACTTGACCGTGAGTTCGGGGACTCGATCCAGGTCATCTGCGGGTACCGGATCGCGCAGCGGAAGATGGTACGGCAGCCTAGTCCAGTCAAATAAAAAAGGTTAGGAATTCTGTGGGGCCTTGGGCGGCAGGAGCATCGTCCATGCGATGATGAACCCGATCGCAGCAAGAACGAGAACATACGGGAATACTCCCAGGTAGGATCCGGTTGTTGTCTTGATGAACCCGGCGAGCTGCGGGCCGGCAATGGCACCAGCACCATACGCAAGGAAGACAATGCCGTAACACCGCGGGTAATCCGATGTCCCGAAGAAAAACCCGGTACTTGCAGGAGCAATTGCGAGCCATCCGCCCAGGCACCCCCAGAGCAGGACAAATGCGACGATGTACGTCAGTTCTCCGGGGAACTGCCAGAGGACTAATGCTGCTGCTCCTATCAGGACAAACGAGAGCAATGCAGCATTTCTCGGGGTGAACCGGTCGGTGACTGCCCCGAAGATTGGGCGGCCGAATCCGTTAAAGATGGCAAATACTCCTACCAGGAGGACTGCCAGACCCGCTTCGATGCCGATGTCAGTTCCCACGGGTTTTGCAATCGAGATTGCCATCAGTCCTGCAAGACAGCCGATGAAGTAGCAGAGCCAGAGCCCGTAAAACGAACGGGATCGGAGCATCTGGTCGCGTCGGAATTCACAGGATGCGGTGGCTCCTGCGACCGGCGCGGTCCATCCCCCAGGAGCCCAGCCTTGTGGAGGGAACTTCAGCGGCAGGGCAAGGAGGACGGTCAGGACAACGAACGCAAGCCCGAAAATCCGGAACGTTGTCATGACACCGTACGTCGCGATCAGCCAGCTCGCTATGTTTGCAGTAAAGAACGCAGAGAACCCGAATCCAAGGACAGTGAGGCCAACTGCAAGCCCCCGCTTGTCCGGGAACCACCTGGCTGCTACTGCGACCGGGACGCCATACGCGATCCCGACCCCGATTCCGCCGATCACGCCATACACAACATACAGCATGGGAACGGATGTGGCAAAAGATGCCAGCAGCCAGCCGAGTCCTGTCAACACTCCCCCCGCAATCGTCACGTTCCGCGGGCCATACCTTTCAATGTATTTACCGGTGAACGGCATGGCGATCGCAAAGAATGCAAGGAATACCGAGAACGGCAGCAGGACATCGCCTGCGGTAACGCTCTGGCCCAGTTCATTTATGAAGTACTCCGTCAGCGGTGCAACGAATACGCTCCATGAATAGATTGTGCCCAGGCAGAGGTTGATGACAAGACCTAACAGGACCAGCACCCACCTGCCGCGCCCGGGCTCTATTCCCAGTATTCTCTCTTCGGATGTTTTTCCCATATGAATCGCCTGAAATCAGTCCTGGTTTTTGTTTGTTCCGGGATCTCTGGTTGCTGGAGGATTATTCCTCCAGCGTCGAGACATCGCCTGGGTCCATGCCCATCTCTTTTGCTTTTAAAACCCGGCGCATGATCTTTCCGCTCCGCGTCTTGGGCAGCTTATCCACGAAGTCGATCTCGTGGGGCATGGCGATGGGCCCAAGCGTTGTCCGGACATGGTGCAGGAGGTCCTGTTTGAGCCGGTCGCTGGGCGTGTTTCCTACCCGGAGGATGACAAAGGCCTTGATCGAGTTCCCTTTTACGACATCGGGTTTCCCGATGACCGCAGCCTCGGCAACGGCGTGGTGGGAGACGAGTGCGCTCTCGACCTCGGCGGTCCCGATGTTGTGCCCGGCAACGATGATGATGTCGTCCGACCTCCCGAGGATCATGATGTACCCGTCCTTGCCCTTGACAGCAAGGTCGCCAACCGTGTATACTCCGGGAAGGGTCTCCCAGTACTTGCGGTAGCGCTCGTCATCTTTATAGACCGTGCGCAGCATAGCCGGCCATGGCGATTTGATGACCAGGAGGCCACCGGTGCCGGGTTTGACGGATTTGCCTTCCTTGTCCACGACATCCGCTTCTACCCCCGGGATGGGTTTTCCGGCAAATCCCGGGTGCATGGTTTCGCCGATCATGGTGGTGATCATGTGCATGCCGGTCTCGGTCTGCCACCAGGTGTCGAGGATGGGTGTCTTCGACTTGCCGATGACCCGGTAATACCACTCGAATGCCTCGGGGTTCAGGGGTTCACCGACAGATCCGATGATGCGCAACGAGCTCAGGTCATACTTGTTCGGCCAGGACTCTCCCATCTTCATGAACATCCGGATTGCGGTAGGTGCGGTGTAGAAGATGGTGATCTTCTGCTCTTCAACCAGGTTCCAGTAGCTGCCGGCATCCGGGTAATCGGGGGTCAGCTCCGTGATGAACACGGTTGCGCCGACTGCGAGCGGGCCGTATATGATGTAGCTGTGGCCGGTGATCCAGCCAGGGTCCGCCGTGCACCAGTACGTGTCGTTGTCCTTGATGTCGAAGATGTACTTGCTCGTGTAGTAGGTGCCGACCATGTACCCGCCGCAGGTGTGGACGATTCCCTTGGGTTTACCGGTGGATCCGCTCGTATACAGGATGAAGAACGGGTCCTCGGCATCCATCTCCTCGGGAGTGCAGACGTCGGACATCCCGTCCATCATCTCGTAGAAGTCCAGTTCCTTCTCGTGGAGGTCGACCTGGGGCTCACGGCGCCGGAGAACGACGACATTCTCGACTGTCGGAGCGTTGATGATCGCTTCGTCCACGATCGCCTTGAGCTGGATTGCCTTCCCCCTCCGGATGCTGATATCGGCGGTGATGATGACCTTTGCATCTGCGTCCTTGATCCGCATATTCAGGGCAGCCGCGCCAAATCCCCCGAACACGACGCTGTGGACTGCACCGATACGGGCGCAGGCCAGCATGGCAATGACCTGCTCGGGAACCAGTGGCATGTAGATGCAGACGGTATCGCCTTTCTTCACGCCGATCTTTTTTAAGGCATTGGCAAACCGTGCAACCTGTGAGAGGAGTTTCTGGTAAGTGAAGATCCTCTCCCGGCCCTCTTCGCCCTTCCAGATCAGGGCGACTTTGTTGCGCCGGGTATCATTGACATGGCGGTCAAGGCAGTTCGCCGAGATGTTCAGCCTGGCGTTGGTGAACCACTTTGCGTACGGGTAGTTCCATTCCTTTACCTTGTCCCATGGCTTAATCCAGTCAAGCTCTTTTGCCATCTTCTCCCAGAAGGCATCGGGATTTGCCAGAAACGCATCGTACTCTTTCTGGTAATCTCCCATCCATGCTCTTTTTCGGTACTGTGGGTCGGGGGTGTACGATTTCACATCCTCGACAAGCCTGACATCAAAATCTTCAGTCATGGTCCACCTATTCTACATTATTAATCATGACTAACATTCTATTTATATCTTGTCGAATTTCCGTTCGACGAAAGCCGATTTACCGGGATCCGTAAATCCACGGCCAAAAAAGGCTGACGGAGCGTGTATACGAAGGGTTATCTGGTCGGATTTTTCAATATAAGATCGATGCTGAAAAAATTCAAGGGATGTGTACTGGGCGCTGCTATCGGCGATGCGCTTGGCATGCCCAATGAAAGTGCATCCCCCAACCTGAACAAGATGCAGTACGGGTACCGCCGCCCGTACAAGGGCCACCCCAATGAAGGGCTGAACGCGGGGCAGTATACTGATGATACCCAGCTGATGATCCTTGTCGGGACGCTTCTTGCAGACCGGAAATACACCGAGGACCGGTACGCCAGTGCCCTCAGGGAACTCTATATCCGTGGAGCCCTCCGGTTCCCGGACGGGTCCATCTCTGCTGCGTGCGAACGGATGGCAAAGGAGAATGTCCCGCAAAAAGGCGTCAAGTCAACGACCTCGGGCTGCCTTGCCGCGGGAGTCCCCTTTGCCCTCAGTTTCCCGGATATGAACGAGGCCTGCGAACGGGCGGTCCGGGCCTGCAATATCACCCATTCCCACCCGGCAGCCCATGCTGCCATCTCCACGTTCGTCACCCTCCTCTACCATGCACTCAATGAATCGCCGGATCCCGTGGAGCGAGCTGTCCAGAAAGCTCTTGCGGAAGACGAGGTCCTTGGCGGAAAGATCCGGATTGCCCTAAACCTGGAGCGTGACGGTATGGAGACCGAGACCGCCCTTTTAAAGATCGGGAACGATGTTTCGGTATACCAGACCCTCCCCATCGCGTTCTTCCTTATCAAGCGGTACACCCACCCCCCCGACCTCCTGACCGTTTCCGCCAATACTGGTGGAAATACCGATACCATCGCCCTCATTTGCGGCGCATACCTCGGTGCAGCAAAAGGTATGGACGCGTTTCCGGAAGACCTTATCAAAGCCCTTGGGGACCCCGACCGTATCGAGCTCCTCGTGCAGCGGCCCCATATGCCCTAGACGCCCAAACCGGCCGCTTGACTTCCGCAGTCCCTCCCTTTTCCCCATCACGCAAAAACCGATGTAAAACCAAA
>NZ_PIZH01000090.1 GCF_002835825.1 Methanoregula sp.
AAGTCACTGGCAAGCGAATCGCTTGCCTCGGCAGAACGCATCCACGGGATGATTGGGCAACTGCAGTCCCAGACCAACCATGGAGTCGAGGCTGTCGGGGAGACCAACCGGGGAGTCCGCGATGGCAGTCTTGCGCTCAGGGAGACGATCGAGACCTTTACGAAGATCGTGGATTCCATCGACAGGATCAATAAAAACATCACGGAAGTCGCTGCTGCATCCGAGGAACAGGCTGCCTCTATCGAGGAAGTAGCCGCAAGCGTCAGCGAGGTCATGAACCTGGTCGAACAGACCTCGAACGAAGCGCAGGACTCCGCTGCGGCGTCCGAAGAGTCGAGCGCAGCAGTAGACCAGATCACCCGGGTGATCGGAAACGTCAACCAGATCGTTGACACAGTCTCCCGCGAAATCTCCAAATTCCGGTGCTGAATAAGTCCCGGACCTGCTCTGTTTTTTTAATTCTTTTGCTCTGTAGAAAACATATCCCTATTTCGTTCGCTCCCTTGCGCCTCCGACTGGTTTTAAAACCAGGAGGATGAGAAGAACGCGTTCGCGTTCTTCGACTCGGGGGTGCAGGCGATGCCTCCGTATTACCAGAACGGGAACACTCCTGCAAAGAGTTGTTTTGACAAAAACGAATTTGATGCCACCGCGGAGACAGCTGCAGGCTGTGGAGAAGTGAGAACTTCGACTCGCCCTTCGGAGTGCTTCATTCTGTCTGAATAAAGCAGAGGGATTTCACGAAATCCCTCATATCGAATCCCGAAGGGATGAGATGGGTGAAGAACCATCAGGTTCTTCGACTTTTGCGGCCGTTCATCATAATCGGGAGCATGGGGGCATCAGCCCCCATCAATAACTCAAAAGATTTCGACAGAGCACATTCTTTCATCCTCACTGCAGGAGAACTGCCACCTTTTTTATCTCATAACCCGATCACTGATCTATGTCTTCCGGGTGGAGTGCCGCAGGCATCGGGGTGCTCATTATCCTCGTCCTTGCCTCCTCCGGGTGCACGACAGCCCGGATCGGCGAGGTTACGGTGACAGAGGGGGACCTCCTGATAGACGTGAACAACAGGGGGGCGCCATCGGATGCCTTCGTGCAGGTGACCGTGTACGAGGTGAGAGATCTCCACCAGCAGGAACGCCTCGTCATCCAGCAGCCGGCAACCCTGCAAACGGGAGAGAACAGCATCCTTGTCCCGGCCGGCCTCCCTCCGGGAACCTACAAACTCTATATCTATATTCTCAGCCCCGCGGAGCGTACCACGGCTACCATCCGGGATATCAACGTATGAGGTATCATGAACGAGAAACAACAACTCATTGCCGCAGCCCGGGGGCTTGCCCCGGCTGATACGGTTTTTTCCGGCGCTGCGATCTTCAACCCGTTCACCTGCACCTTTGAGCAGGGCGATCTTGCGGTAAAGGACGGCATTGTCCTTGGCTGCGGTTCGTACGAGAGCCTGGCAACAATTGACTGCTCCGGTAAATACCTTATCCCGGGCCTGATCGATGCCCATGTCCATATCGAGAGTTCGCTTTTGACTCCCCAAGAATATGCACGCCTTGTCTCCCTTCACGGCACCGGTACGGTCATTGCCGACCCTCACGAGATCGCAAATGTTGCCGGTGAGAGGGGCATTGAGTACATGCTCGCGGCACGGGACAGTGCAGCGATTGATATCCTGTATATGCTCCCTTCCTGCGTGCCGGCAACTCCCGCGGATGTTGGCGGTGCCATACTGGATGCCGGAAGTCTCCGGCAGTTCGCGGGCAGGGAAGGCATTCTCGGCCTTGGCGAGATGATGAACTTCCCCGGCGTCCTTGCTGCCGATCCCGGTGTTTTTGAAAAACTCGCGCTTGCAGGCATCCGCGACGGGCACGCCCCGATGCTCTCCGGAAAGGATCTTAACGCGTACATCCTCGCGGGCCTCCAGAGCGACCACGAGTGTACCACACTGGCTGAGGCAGAGGAGAAACTCAAAAAAGGAATGCACATCTTCATCCGCGAGGGCTCGACCGAGAAAAATATCGAAGCGCTCATCCCGCTCGTAACCCCGCAAACCGTCTCCCATTGCAGCTTTGCTACTGACGACTGCCATGCCGACCTGCTGATGGAGGACGGTCACATCGACCGGTGCATCCGCTCCGCCATCGCTGCCGGGTTGTCACCGGAACTAGCTATCCGTATGGCAACACTTTCTCCGGCGGAGCACTTCGGCCTCCATGACCGTGGTGCACTCTCTCCGGGGCGGCGGGCTGATTTCTGCATGATCGATGACCCGGAGAAGTTTGTTGTCCAGCAGGTTTTCCGGAACGGTGCAGCAGTAACGGCTGCCGCGCCTGTCCCCGCTGCCACGTTCCCGCCCTCTATCCGTTGCAGGCCACCGCAGCCGGATGCCGTTCAGATCTCCGGCAGCGGCAGGGCTCGCGTGATCGGACTCGTCCCCGGCCAGATTGTCACGGAATCGCTCACGTATGAGTGCAGTGCTGCCGGCATCCCTGACATGGCGAGGGACATCCAGAAGGTTGTTGTCTGCAACCGGTACCACGATACGCCTCCGGGTCTCGGTCTTGTGCACGGCTTCGGGTTCAGGGACGGCGCGATCGCGTGCAGCATCTCCCATGATGCACATAACATTGTTGCAACCGGCACAAACGATGCTGCGATCCTGCAGGCAGTACACGAGGTTATCCGTTCGCAAGGTGGCATGGTTGCCGTCTGCGGTGACGAGAAAACCCTCCTCCCGCTCGACTGCGCTGGCCTGATGTCGACGCTTCCCTACCCGGAGGTTGTGGAACGGTTAAAATCGCTGCATAAAACAACTGACAGGATTGGCGGGATCGACAACCCGTTCATGTACCTCTCGTTCCTTGCGCTCACGGTCATCCCGGCGCTCCGGGTCACGGACCGGGGCGTCTTCGATGGCGTGGCGTTCCGGGATGTACCGCTGTTCGAACCCTGATCACGGGAAGAACAGGATCAGGAGAACGCCCAAGACCATCAGGAGAGCCCCTGCTACTCTCCTTACTACCTCTTCCTCGCGGATCACCATGGTCCCGTACAGCACCGTGATAAGGATGCTCGTTCTCTTGATTGCGCTCACATAGGGCACGATCTGGACAAGGTATGCGGCATTGATGACCATCGCCTCGATGGTCAGCAGGGCCCCGATGATGATCCCGGCAGTGAGAGCCCCGCGTGACCCGCAGAAGATCCGGGGCTCGCCCGATGGCGTGACAGACTTTCCGACCGTAGTTTCCGTTGAAATGCCACGCCACCGTTTCAGGCAATGGATTACTGCAAAGGCACTCCCCAAAAAGAAGAAAACCACGCCGGACCCAAAGACCGTATCCGAGTTCAGCACGATCATCTTGTCAAAACCGATCGCGATGGCATAGAGGAATGAAACCACGAGCATGGAGAAGATCCCGGGATGGGAGAGCATGGACCGGAACGGGTCAAGGAGATTCTCGTGTTCAGCAGCGGTATTGAGGACATACGAGCCAAAGACCAGGGTGAGGATTCCGAAAATCCCGATAACGGACGGGATTTCATGAAGCATCACGGCTGCAGTCACGATCAGGAAGAGAGGCGTGAACGAGAGCATCGGGACGGCAAGCGAGATGTCCGTGGACTTCAGTGCCCGGAACGCGAGGGTTGTTCCGATGATGTTGATGGACACCGCGGCAGTGACCGCCAGGACAAAGCCTTGGCCGAGCGGGGGAATGCCGCGGCAGATGGAGATGCCAAGAAGGAAGAACGACGTGAACAAAAAACCCGATGCTGCAAGCAGGTCGGGATCAACAGACCGGAGGAACTTTTTGTTGACGATATAATACCCGGCATCGGCACAGGCGCCGATACCGGAGAGAAGAGCCCAGAACATATTCCGGTCACTGGTAGGAAATTGCGAGTGAGGAGATCCATTCCTGCGTTGTCATCACCTGCGAGAACCGCATCTGCTGGGTGACGAGGATTGCACGGTGGAGTTCCTCATCAGTGACTGACCCGGCGCTGTTCGTGATTGCAAGTGTCCCTGTTGCATCCGATAAAAATTTCACGGTATAGCCACGATGGAATGCCTGCCGGGCGGTTGTGTCGCAGCACATCTGCGTCATGTAGCCGGCAATCGTGACCGTATCAATCTCCCGCTCTTTCAGCCATGCTTCAAGGTTTGTCCCGGTAAAACTGCCGGGCAGAGTCTTCTCAATCAGGGCATCATGCGGGCGCTTCTTCACATCAGGGTGGAGCTCCCATCCCGGTGTCCCGGGAACAAAGGTTGCAGCACCGGAAGCCCGGTTCGCATGCTGGATAACGATAACCGGCATACGGGCCGCATGCGCAGCATCCATAGCCTGCAGGATAGTGACAATGCTCCCGTGGGGGAAGGTTACCGGGAGTTTCCCGGAAAAATACTCGTTCTGCACATCGATGACCAGCAATGCATCGCTCATGGTTTTATCACACCTTCGAAAGTTTTCCTGTTGATCTCCATTTTCAGGAACGGGACATTCTCGCCGTTCACCAGCTCCATGCACTCGCCGCAGGGCCGGAACCGGAGTGATTCGTACAATCGCTCTGCCCGGGGATTATTCTTTCTGACGATAAGAACAATTGTGTCGCAGCCCGTAGCGGAAAAACCGCGTGCAAGTACCCGGAGCGCAACGGTTCTTCCCAGACCCTGCCCGAGCCGGAGCGGGTGGAGAGCAATCCGGAACTCCGCGCTGCTGGCGTCTTTTTTTGCCAGGAGGGCAAAGCCGATCATCCCGTTCCCGTCTTCAGCAATAAGGATCTCTGTTCCGGTGCGCCCGCCATATTCGTCAAGCCAGCCCCCGTCGCGGAGCGAATAGTCGAGCATGCCAAATTCCCGGGGATAGGGCGGCCAGGATTTGATGGCCGGGACATCCTCCTGCCGGAGCGGGCGGAGTGTGATCATGGGAGAAAGCGTTGTCGTTGGTATCTCAAAAACCATGGGATATGGAGACCCGATCACGTCCCCATCCGGCCTCACAGGATGCCCGGAGTATCATGCTGCAATTCATCCATTGCAGAGATTTTCCGGATCGTGCCATAGCCGGAAGAGACCGACTGGCCTATCCCCAGGTAATCCGGGATGCAGAGATTTGTCGTGAATTTTCCAAGGAAGACAATCATGTTTTCCCGGTCAATCCGTTCCCGTATGAAACGGACACGGGCCGTGCAGGTGATTGGCTCGCTGTGTGTGTAGTCAAGGGATTTTGCAAGAGTGTTCAGCTGGGCTGTGAGAATCTTCTGCATGAAGGCGTCCCGTGCAGGCTTCCCTTTCAGGTCATAGAATTTTTTTGCGTTCTGCTGGTTCAGGGCAAGCCAGGGTGTAAGAATCTCATACTCATACATGCGGCCGGTAATCCCGAATTCCTCATTGCGGATACCCGGGTCCCGCAAAACAATCCTGCAGGAATTTTTTCCCGGCAGGAGTTCCGGATTTTTCCCCGCCAGGTCCTGCAGAAAACCGGCTCCCTGGCAGAGTCCGATCACCACCAGATCGTTCCTGAGCTGTTTGCACAGGATTGCCGGGTACCGGTAAACGACCTGTCCGGTATACTCTGCATGCTCTGCTGATGCCCGGTGCTCCGCGAACTCGCGGGTTAGGGCAGCCCGGAACTCAGGGAGAGAAAACTCAAGCGGGTTGACGGGTTCGAAAAACAGCGTGAAGAGGGGGAGGGTCATGAGGGTGTTCTCATACAAGAGTGATGTCCGGGGAAATAAGGGATTACCTGCCCAAGGATAACAAACAGGGGAAAATCCGGAAATTATCCCGAAACTACCGTAAATTTTCGGATCGCGGAGGGTGTTTTATCCGCCCCCATGATCCCGATGGCGAATTCACCGGTTGCCTGGATCTCGCCATGCGCTTCCCACGTGTTGGTGCCGCACCTCCCTTCGGTAACGGTTGTTCGGAACGATCCCTGGTTGTCAAGGCTTAGGCCGGCGTCCTTCTCACCCACGGCAAAGATCGTGTACACGAGCTCCTCTCCCGCGGGAAGATTTGTCATTCCCTGGATCGTGAATGGCTGGTAGGCAACCGGGCTCCCGATTTCATCGATCGCAATCCACGGCGCAGTGCTTGTCAGGTTGGTCTCCGGGCAGGCATCTGGCACAGGTGTCACAGAGGGTGTCAAGGGAAGCGTTGTTGATGGCAGGGCACGCACAAGGAACTCGCGCTCGACCCCGCAGTCATGCACGATCCGGTACCGGCCCGGTTCCCAGCCGGTGGTGACGAAGGTATACTGGCGGGTTGACGTACCCGGTGCAAGCGCAGAATTGGTGGCCCGGTCCGGCTGGCCGTCACCCATCTTCGTGCTCCATCTTCCCCCGGGGGTCTGTGTTATCACGGAAAACGCCGGGGGATCTCCGGCACAGGACAGGATTCCGCTGCCGTCATTGGTTACCGTGAACTCAACCACTTCACCGGCATTGTAAATGTCGGTGTCCATCTTCACGTAGCCGGACAGAGCATCGGGCTGGTTGATGGTGGCGCGGTAAAGAGCTGCGCTGGTGATGGGAGAGGATGATACATTTTCCGTTGTATTGATCGCCCCCTCAGGTGCGCTACAACCGGCCATGATCGCAAGACACACTGCAAGGAAAAAAACTGCTGCGAGTAATGACCTGTTCATCTGGTTCACCGGATTTTTTGTTATTGACACGTGTCATGACTCTTGGGTATGGGGCGATAAATCTGTTTGGATTAAGGAGGTCTGTCCATGTACTGGGTGGGCAGGAGTGTCGGTTTTTCCAGAACTGATACTTTCACTCTCCATTTGGTTAAGGTA
>NZ_PIZH01000091.1 GCF_002835825.1 Methanoregula sp.
TTCAGGGTGCTCTTCGTGAGCGGGCTCTTGGTGTCCGGCTCCATGCCAAAGTTGGGGGTGTTCACGAAAAGGTCAGGGTGGATCGTGTCGAACGTGTCCCAGGCCGCCCACCGGCAGCCAAAGCGCTTTGCCAGTTCCTTTGCCCGTTCGGGGGTACGGTTCAGGATGGTGACATCCATGTCGAGATCTCTCATCGCGTAGGCCGCCGCCGATGCGACTCCGCCGGCCCCGAGCAGGACGGCCTTTGAACCCTTCATCGTCACGAGCGGTTTCCGGATGCCGAGCCAATCCGTATTGTACCCGATAGCCTCACCGCAGGCAAAGACCACCGTGTTCACGGCCCCGATCTGCTGCGCCGCGTGCTCGTCTACTTCGTCGCAGTATGTTATCACATCCTGTTTGAATGGGGTGGTGACCGAAAGGCCCTTTGCACCGATGGATTTTGCCACCTCTACAATCTGGTCGAGCTCCGGGTCCTCGAAGAGCGTGTAGAAGCAGTTGAGGCCGTACTCGGCAAAGAGCCCGTTGAAAAGGGTGGGACCTTTGCTGTGGGCGCACGGGTAGCCAGCAACCCCGAGAAGCCGGGTCTGCGGATCGGAGGGCGGGTCGTGCAGGAGATCCTCCAGCCGACGGAGTGCAGGTGCGGGAATCCTCCCGCTCCGGAAGAACGCGAGCGCTTCTTTCCGTGCTGCCGCTGCTGCTGTCCCGGCCTGCAGGAGGCTGGCAATCTTTGCTGCCGCTGTCTCCACGGTCGTATCGCTCGTGTCGAAGCAGAAATCCGAGGATGCGTAATAGTTCTGCCGCCGCCGGTCCATCATTACGGCAATTTCCTCCCTGAGGGGCAGGCCCGTGAGCGGGGGGCGTGACGAGTGGTTGATCCGCTTCTCGATCGTGTCGATGTCCGCGGTGAGGAGGACGACAGTGCTGCCGCGCCGGAGGTTTTCCATGTTGCGCGGGTCCGTGACGATCCCGCCTCCGGTCCCGATGACCGCGTCTGCTGCCGGGAGCGAGGCGGTCACCTCACGCTCGATGTCGCGGAACCGCTCTTCGCCATCCTCGTGGCAGATGTCGGGGATGGACCTGCCGGTCCTCTGCTCGATAAGGGCGTCCGTGTCGATGAACGGCACGGAATACTTCTTCGCAAGCTCCTTTCCGATCCCGGTCTTGCCGGTGCCCCGGTAGCCCGTCAGCACGATCCGTTTCATGGTATGAGGCCCTTCATTGCATCCCAGAACCCCGGGAACGACTTGTTTACGCACTCCGCGCCCGCGATCTCCATCCCGCCGACTGCAAGCCCAAGGATGGCAAAGCTCATCGCGGTCCGGTGGTCGTTTTCCGGGTCGATGGTGCCCCCGTGGAGCGGGGCGGGATGGATGGTGATCGAGTTGTCATTCACGCTTACGTCCCCGCCCAGCGCTCTGAGGCGTTCCGCGGTTCCATTGATACGGTCGCTCTCCTTGAACTTTAAATGACTGATTCCGGTTATGGTGGTCGGGGTGGATGCCTTTGCCGCGACCATGCAGAGCGTCTGGACGGTGTCGGGCGATGCAGACATGTCGAACGTGATGCCACGGAGTGTGCCGGTGCCTTCGACCGTTGCCGCGTCCTTTCCGTACGTGACGGTGCAGCCCATTTCTGCGAGAGCGTCAAGGAATCTCCGGTCTCCCTGCACGGAGTCCGGCGCGAGTTTTGTCACGGTCACCTTGCCGCCGCAGAGCGCTGCGATGGCAAAGAAGTACGAGGCCGAGGAGTAATCTCCCTCAATCGCGTAGCGCCGTCCTTTGTAGTGGTTGCGGGTGCTGACCGAGAACCGCTCGTACCCTTTCCGTTCCACCTTCGCCCCGAATGCTTCCATCACCGCGAGGGTGATGTCGAGGTACGAGGCCGATGCCGGGGGCGACGGGATCGTGACTACGACCTCCTTCTCTGCATAGGGAGCGGCCATGAGGATGGAAGAGATGAACTGGCTGCTGACCGAGCCGTCGATCCCGACGGGCCCGCCGCGGAGCTTCCCGCTCACTTCCAGCGGCGGGTATCCCGGCTGCTTCTGGAATCTGACCGTTCCCCCGATGGCGGGAAGTGCCTCCGCGAGCGGCCCGATCGGGCGTTCCTGCATCCTTGCGCTGCCGGTGAGGACAACCGGGTTGTTGCAGAGCAGGGCGAGCGTTGTCAGGAGCCGGAGGCTGGTGCCGGAGTTGTCGAGGTCGAGCGTTGTCGGGTTTTTGTCTTTGAACGCGCCATTGCAGCCGGTGATGATGAGCCGGTTCGGCTGCTCCTCGATTGCGACACCAAGGCGACGGAGGGCCGTTGCTGTATACTGTGTATCCTCGGAATCAAGCGGGCGGAAGAGCGTTGTCTTCCCGTCCGCAAGCGCTCCTGCGATCAGGGCCCGGTGCGTGAAGCTCTTCGATGGCGGGGCAGCGAACGTGAGGCTGACCTTCCCGGCCTTTTTTATGATCTTCTTCATAGCGGGACCTCTGTCTTCCGGTAGCAGCCGAGCTCCTTGATCTCCGTAATTTCCTTCAGCGCAGCGAGCGCCTCGGGAGTCTTTTTTGTCCACGCAAGGTCGAGGAAGAAGACATAGTTCCCGATCCCCCGTTTCGACGGTCGTGACTCGATCCGCGAGAGATTGATCCCCCGGCTGGCAAAGACTTCCAGCAGGTCGTGGAGGAGCCCGGACCGGTCGGTGCTCGGGTCGATGAAGACGCTGCACTTTTCCGGTCTTTTGTTCTGGGCCGGTTCTTTTGCGATCCGGACAAAGCGCGTGGTGTTGGTCCTGCTGTTCTCGGTGTTGTGCACGATGACGGGCATTTTGTAGAGCGCTGCTGCTGTCTCCGAGAGGATGGCCCCGGCATTGGGCGTCTTCTTTGCCTCGCGGGCGCTCGATGCATTGCTGCTCGTGTGGATGACCGGCAGTCCCCACGTCTCGATCTTGTCACTGCACTGCTCGTGCGTCTGCGGGTGCGCATAGATCACCCGCAGCTTCTTCATCGGCACGAGCGAGGCGAGGTTGTGGTGGACGGGCAGGTACATCTCGGCCGTTATGAAGAGCGGGAACCGCGCCAGGCCGTCCTGCGTTTCGCCGACCCCGCCCGCCTCCGAGTTCTCGATGGGAACGATCCCGTCGCCTTCCCCGCGTTCCACCGCGGCCATGATGCTCCGGATCGTGGGGAGAAGGATAATCTCGTCCTTCTTTGTTGCGAGCTTCAGCGCCAGTTCGTGCGAGAACGTACCCTCGGGCCCGAGCGTGAGTATCTTCATTTCTCCACCATGCAGTTGATCAGGGTATCGGTCATCTTCTGGCCTTCCTCGCAGTAGTTCCCGAGGTGGCGGCTGTTCCGCTCGAAGAATTGCCGGAAGAGCTCCGGGTCATGGCTGTTCACGACCTCCGCAAGTTCGGTTGCGGAAGCCCGGCAGCCGGCCATCACGTCCGGCACGAACGGGTTCTGCTGGAGGATGTCGGCGTAGAGCGCGGGGTCCTGCGAGAGGAGCCGGCCCATGAGCGAGAGCTCAATCTGGTACACGGGGCTCGTGAATGCCTGCGTTGCGCGGATGTCCATCCCCAGTCTCCGCACGGTGTCGGCCATGCAGAGCGTGACATAGTGGGTGAGGCCCTGGACCACGGCGACCATCCGGTCGTGCTCCTCCGGTGTCGTGACGGTGCACGATGCTCCTTCGTTTTCAAAGATTTGTCGCAGGGTCTTTGTCCAGGTGTCGGCAGTCCGGGCCGGGCAGACGATGATTGTCTGGCCTCTGAGGGAACTGACCGTGGGGCCGAACATCGGGTGGAGGCCGATGACGCTCGCTTTCGAGGCGAGCATGGCTTCCACGGGCCGGACCTTGAGCGACGTGAAGTCACAGAGGAGCTGGTTGCTTTTCATGAGCGGGGTGATCTCCGCGATGACGCGGCACGTGTCGTGGATGGGGACGGAGACGATGACGATGTCGCAGTCCTTTGCAAGGTCTTCATTCCTGAGCGCGGTCTTCCGGCCCGATACGAGGACATCGAACCCTGCCCGTTCGAAGACCGGGACAAACAGTCTCCCCATCTTCCCGGTGCCGCCGATGATTCCGACTTTCATGTTATTTCTCGCGGATCGTCTCTTTGACGGCCATGCCAAAATGCCTGCCGCCTTCGAGCACGGTGCCGAGAATTTTGTCGCCGGTCTTTAACTGGACGACCGAGATCGCTTTCCCGTCTTCACCCACGAGGCGGATGGTCTCGGCGTTCTGGAGGATGAGGCTCACCTTGTCTTTTCCTGAAGCAGCTTCCACGAGGAGCAGCGGCCTTTTCTCGATCTTGGTCCGGCCGATGATCGCGGAATGTGCCTGGCCTTTTGCATCCGAGACCAGCACCGAACCGCCGATCGTGAGGTCGGCAAGGTACGCCGTCTTTCCGTCCGGCAGGAGGATGTACGCGTGGACTGCGCCGGCATTCACGCGGAACGGGCGCGGGGCAACGTACGGGTTCTCGAGCGTCTCGGCATGGACGAGGAGCATCGCGGACGAGGTGTTCCCCATCAGCATGCCGTCGCCGTCAGAGAGGATCGAGCAGGTGTCCACGCAGACCCGGTCGCCCATCCCCACGGGATGGATCTTCGTGACCGTGAAGGAGATGAGCCCGACCTTTCCGGCCTGCGATTTGATGAGGGACGCGACGTCCTTTACCACTGCGGGCTTGTCCGTTTTGAGGAGGATGCCGTATGTGCCTTTCTCCAGCACATGGAGGGCGAGCGCTGCCTCTTTTGCGTCTTTGACTCTCGCAACGATCTTATCGGACTGCGCCACGAGGTTCTCAAGCGGGATGACCGTCCAGTCGCTCGTGGTGACGATGACCGGCTTGTGTTTGCCGGCTTCCGCTGCCGCATTCTCGCTCGCCTTGTCCGTGATCGTGCACTCGGTGATGTCGCTTCCGGGTTTGATGTCGCCATCCGGGGCGATTGTTGTGATTCTGCCCAGGCGTTTCACATCTTCCGCTTTGTCAACAAGGATCGCGTCCGCACCGCTCTCGATTGCCGTTGTCGCGATCTCTTTGTTCCAGGGCCGGCACTCGACCCAGAACTGCTTCATGCGTCTTTCTCCAGCGCTTTTGCCGGGTCAACATTGTGGTGCACGACCCGGCAGAGGGCGTGGACGAAGGCCTGCGTGTCCTTTCTCTGGAACGCGTTCCGTCCCACGCAGACACCGGCGCCGCCAACACTGACCGAGTCGCGGATGATCTTCAGCGAGTCAAGGTCGCCGGTCTTCTCGCCGCCGGCAATGAAGACCGGGACCGAACATGCCTTCACAATCTTCCGGAAAGCTTCGGGGTCATTCGGGTAATTGGTCTTGATCATGTCCGCGCCGAGTTCTTCTGCAACGCGTACCGCGTGGCCGACCGACTGGGGCGAGAAGGAGTCGATACCCTTGCCCCGCGGGTAGCACATGACAAGGAGCGGCATGCCCCAGCGGGTGCAGTCCCGTGCAACATTGGCGCCGATCTCGAGCATCTTCGACTCGCTTGGCGATCCCAGGTTGATGTGGATCGAGACGCCGTCAGCGCCCAGCGCGATCGCCTCTTCCACGGAACAGACCTGCACTTTGTCGTTCGGGTCCGGGTTGAGCGAGGTCGAGCCCGAGAGGTGGATGAAGAGGCCGATGTCCCGGCCATGCCTGCGGTGGCCGCGCTTCACGAGCCCCTTGTGGAGGATGATCGCGTTTGCTCCCCCGTCGCTCACGTCCGAGATGACTTTTGTCATGTCTAAGAGGCCGTCGATCTGTCCCATCGAGAACCCATGGTCCATCGGCACGATGACCGACCTGCCCGTGTTCCTGTCCATTATCCGTTCGATCCTGATGTCCTTTCCAATCATTTCAATCACTTCAGTATTGCCAGTGCTTCTTCCACGCTCTTGTTCCCGTGCACGATGCACGCTGCTGCCTTCACGAACCGGTCCGGTGTCCGGTGCTGGAAGGCGTTCCTGCCAATCGAGATGCCTGCTGCACCTCCGGCCATTGCGCCTTCGATTAACTCCAGTGTTGTGCGGTCATCGGTCTTACTTCCTCCGGCCACCACGACCGGTACCGGGCAGCCCCGCGTCACTTCGCGGAAACTCTCCGGATCACCGGTGTACACCGTTTTCACGATATCGGCCCCGAGCTCGGCTGCAACTCTCGCGGCGAGCTTGACGTGGTCGATGTCGTTTGCCTTTGCAATGTTCTTTCCCCGCGGGTACATCATCGCAAGGAGCGGCATCCCCCACTCCATGCACTCCACGGCAACGCTTCCTAAGTCCGCTAGCATCCGCGCCTCGGACTCGGCCCCGATGTTCACGTGCATCGAGACCCCGTCGGCCCCCATCTTGAGGGCGTTCTGCACGGTATTGACGAGCACCTTCTCGTTTGGGTCCGGCGCAAGCTTCGTGCTGCCCGACAGGTGCAGGATGAGCCCGATGTCCCGGCCGCCCTGCCGATGGCCGTGCAGCGCAAGCCCCACGTGCCCGATCACCGCGTTCGCCCCTCCATCAGCCACCAGGTTGACGGTCTGGCCCATGTCGATGATCCCCGGGATCGGGCCGTCCGAGACCCCGTGGTCCATGGGCACGATGATGGTCTTCTTCGTATTGCGATTCATGATTCGTTCCAGACGGATTTCCTTTCCTCTCATAGTAGTAACAACAACACCTCCCCCTGTTTTTGCAAATTTCAGAATGCAAACCAGAGGGCTTGATCAATACCAGTAATAAAACCGGTAATAAAAGCTAAAGAAGCTAAAAAAGCCGGTGACCCGGGACC
>NZ_PIZH01000092.1 GCF_002835825.1 Methanoregula sp.
GCGATGATCCGGGCAGCTGCCAAGAATTACCGGGATGTTGCGGTCGTTGTCGACCCTGCCGATTATCCGGCCATACTGGCAGCCATTAAAGACGGCGGAATCTCAGAAGAACAGCGTCTCACGCTTGCAAAGAAAGTGTTTGTCCGCACTGCCGCATATGATGCAGCCATCAGCAATTACCTCCAGCGGCTCGAATCTCCCTTCCCTCCCACGCTCTCGCTGCAGTTCACCAACGGCAGACCGCTCCGTTACGGTGAGAATCCGCACCAGATGGCGGCAGTATACGGGACGGCCGGGATTGCTGGCGCAGAACCCCTCCAGGGAAAGCAGATGTCCTATAATAATTATCTGGACGTTCATGCAGGTGTTGGACTGCTCCGGGAATTTGACGATGCCGCGGCAGTGATCGTCAAGCACAATAATCCCTGTGGTGTTGCTACCGGGACTGACGTTCTGGCTGCCTATCTCACTGCCCGCGATGTGGATCCGGTCTCAGCATACGGTTCGGTAGTTTCCGTGAACCGCGAGGTCACAAAAGCGTTTGCCGAGGAGATCTGTGGAACTTTTGTTGAGGTAATCGTTGCCCCGAAATTTTCTCCTGATGCTTTGGAAATCATGAAGAAGAAGGAGAACATGCGGGTTCTCCTTCTGCCGGAGCGCTGCGATGCCGATGAACTCCGGACTATTGATGGCGGCATCCTTGTCCAGAGAACTCCGGTCTACCAGGAGCACTGGCAGGTTATCACGAACCGCGACCCGACAGCAGATGAGATGAAAGCGCTCCAGCTTGCCTGGAAGGTCTGCAAGCATACCAAGAGCAATACCATCATCTTTGCGGACCAGAAACGAACACTCGGGATCGGTGCCGGCCAGATGAGCCGGGTTGATTCGGCAAAGATCGCTATCAGCAAAGCATGCGGATCCCTGAAAGGATCGGCCGTTGCCTCGGATGCGTTTCTCCCATTCCCGGACACGCTGGAAGTTGCCGCAGAGGCTGGAGCCACGGCACTTGTGCAGCCGGGCGGATCGATTCGGGACAAGGAAGTCATCGATGCAGCAAATCGCCTGCATATGGCAATGGTCTTTACGGGCGTACGATACTTCAGGCACTGAAATTTTTCCTTTTTTTTGAAAAACAGGCAGAAATCTGCGATAGATATTTATTCTGCGAAGTTACCATACCTTCTTTAAATCGTTTGTGGCCGCGAGCGGCCATGGATGATTTGACTATATTGAGGCGAAAAGAATGGATTTTGGAAACATGCTTGGCGAGTCTTTTGCCTATGCAAAAGACGGGGTTGTTGGTAAATGGATGCAATGGATATTGCTCCTGGTTGCGACCATCCTTCTCTGTATCCCGCTCCTCGGATATACCCTGAAGATCTACCGCGGTGAGAAACCTGCACCGGAAGTCGACGGGTGGGGGACACTCATCATTGACGGTATCAAGTACCTCATCATCTCTCTTATCTGGGCTATTCCGTGCCTGATCGTCTTCTTTGTGATGCTGGGCGCTGCTGTAACGTCCTATGCCATGAACCCTGCAGCAATGGTAGGGATTATGGGAGGTATGCTTGTAGGCTTCCTCCTCTTCTTCATTGTTGCCTTCATCACCGGCCTTCTTGCAACGATCGGTGTCATCCGTTTTGCACGGACTGGATCCATGGGAGAGGCATTCAACTTCGGGGCAATCCTCGAAACCATTGGTAAGATCGGGTGGGTCAACTACATCATTGCCCTCATTATCATCGGTATCATCATCGGTATCATCGAGTTTATCCTGATGGCAATTCCCTATGTTGGAACACTCATCCTGTTCCTCATTGTCCCGCCCCTGGTGCTCTGGCACTCGCGCTATGTCTGCCTGATCTACGACAGCGCAGCATAATTTTCAAACACTTTTTTCTCCCAGTTCTTCATTCAGTCACCATGTTCCGGCTGGAGAAATGAAACCGGTGTCAGGTCAATCCGGACGACCAGTCCTTTGAACTCAAAAGCGTTTTTGCCGGAAACACGAACGTTTTTAAATTTCAGAGTATTGAATGAAGGGCCCTGAGCCGAACTGAATATTCGTTACAAAAAAAAGAAAAAAGTCAGCGCTGAACAGCGCCAAGATTGGCCTGTTCAACGGTCTTTGCGTATCGCGCAAGTACACCGGCGAGGTTCTTTGTGGCAGGTTTCCATGCACTCTTCCGCTTTTTCAGTTCCTGAGCCGATACGCAGAGATCGATTGTCTTCTTGTGAAGATCGACTGCAATCGAATCGCCATCCTTCACAAGGGCAATGGGGCCGCCAATCGCAGCTTCCGGAGCAACATGTCCGATGCAGGGACCTCGGGTTCCCCCGGAAAACCTTCCGTCAGTTATAAGGACGACCTTTTTGTACCCGAGTCCCATCAGTGCTGATGTGGGAGAGAGCATCTCCGGCATACCGGGTGCTCCCCGGGGGCCTTCGTTTCGGATCACGATAACGTCCCCTTCCCGGATCTTCCTGCCAAGGATTGCTTTCATGGCGGGTCCTTCGCCATCAAAGGCACGTGCCGGGCCGGTATGCTTCCACATCTCTTTTGGCACGGCGGCGCTCTTCACAACAGCACCATCTGGTGCAAGCGAGCCGGAGAGGATCCGGAGTCCGCCTTCTGCATTGATGGGTTTTTTTACCGTCCGGATCACTTCGTTGTTCCTGACGACTGCTGACGTTGTGATATCAAGGACTTTTCGGCCGGAGACCGTTGGGGTGTTGTCAAGGAATTTTTCAAGCTGTTTCATAACCGCTGGAATCCCGCCGGCACGGTGGAGCGTCTGCATCGAGTGCGGGCCGGATGGCTGCATGTAGGAGATATGAGGGATCTTTTCTGCCAGTTCGGAGAAATCATCCAGGGTGAGGGGGATGCCTGCCTCGGTAGCGATTGCCATAAGGTGAAGAACAGTGTTGGTGGAACCTCCAAGCGCCATATCCACCCGTATAGCATTCCTGAGGCTTTTTTTCGTAACGATATCACGGGGAAGAACCTGTTTTTTTACGAGGGGGAGAATTGCTTCTCCGGTTTCGCGGGCGATCCGGAGTTTTCCGGCATCGACCGCAGGTGTTGCTGCACAACCGGGAAGGGACATTCCCATTGCCTCGGTCATGCAGGCCATGGTATTGGCGGTATATAGTCCCTGGCAGGAGCCGCACCCGGGCATGGCGCAGCACTCGAGTTCGCCCAGGGCTTGTTCAGTCATCGAACCGGCTGCCACTTTTCCAACTCCCTCAAAGATGTCAATCAGTGAAAGTTCTTTGCCGTCCTGGAAACCGGACAGCATAGGTCCACCGGTCAGGACAATTGTCGGAATGTTGCACCGGACTGCAGCCATCAGCATTCCGGGAACGATCTTGTCGCAGGTTCCGACACAGACAAGGCCATCAAAACAGTGGGCCTGTACCATAAGTTCGATCGAGTCCGCGATGTTCTCGCGCGATGGAAGGGAATACCGCATTCCCTCATGACCCATCGCAATACCATCGCAGATCCCGATTGTGCCAAACTCGAAGGGTACGCCCCCAGCAGCTGCAATACCTTCCTTAACCTTGCCGGCCAGCTGGTTGAGGTGGATATGGCCGGGAACAATCGTGTTGTATGCATTCGCGATACCGATGAACGGGAGTCCCATCTCGCTATCGGTTACACCAAGCGAGCGGAGAAGCGCCCTGTTTGGTGCCCGTTCATATCCTTTTTTTGCCATATCACTGCGCATAAAACCAGACTTCCTATGAAAAAGAGATTCGTGTTCATGAAAGATTATCCCTTGTATCTGCACGTACTGTGGTGCAGGTGGATCAGGTCTTCGAGAAGGAGACTGCTGCATCTACAAAGGATCGGACAAATGCGGGGGAAAAATATGCGTGGGTATACTGGCCAACTGCATTCAATGACACAAGCCCGTCTTTGCCATCGCAGATACCTTTGCCGCGCGAGAGTGCAAGAGTGAACCGGGCGTCACGGTCTGGATCCAGCTGTGAATAATGGAACTCGTGGCCGGTTACCGTTTGACCAAGATTAAAAAACGCACCTTTGGTTGTTACTGTGCCTTTTGTATACCCAAGAGCCTGGATGCGTTTTGTCATTGTTACTGATGCTGGAAGAATTCCGGTCATGCGATGATTGGTATCTGCGGATACCTCACGGGCAAGATACATCAGTCCTCCGCATTCACCAAGGATAGGCAGGTTGTTATCCGCCGCCGTAGTGAGCTCCAGTGTACAGGCCGCCGATGCAAGGTCAGGAAGGAACAACTCGGGGTACCCGCCACCAATATACACCGCGTCAACGGGCGGCAGGGGATCGGTCAGCGGGGAGAAGAAGACGAGTTCGGCACCGGAGCGTGCCAGCAGGTCAAGATTGTCCCGGTAATAGAAGCAGAATGCATTGTCATATGCAATGCCGATTTTTGCAAGGGAGGCAACCGGAGAATCTCCATCATGCGGGGAAGGAATGGGAGGTGCTGTCCGGGCCGCAGATACAACTGCATCAAGATCACAGTGTTCAGCAATCAGGGCTGCAATCTCACGATGGGGAGCGGGCTCATGGCCCATAATCAGTCCAAGGTGCCGGCTTTTTACGGAAATGTCATCGCTTCGCGGTATCCATCCCAGCGCGGGGATTGCAAGGAACGGCTCTATCATTGCACGGTGACGCGGACTGCCGGTACGGTTGACAATCACTCCGGGAATCGTAATGGTTGGATCAAAATTACGGAAACCACTGATGAGAGCATGGATACTCCGCGACATTCCTTTTGCATCAACAACAAGAATTACCGGTGCATTGAGGACACGGGCTACATGCGCGGTGCTGGCAAAGTCTGTTCCGTCGACCCCGTCAAACATTCCCATGACGCCTTCAACGATCGCGATATCAGATCCTACCGATGCACGGTGAAACGTGTCAAGGCACCCGGCTTCACCCATCATGAATGGATCAAGGTTTCGGGATTCTCGTCCGCAGATCTTTGAATGGTGGCTGGGATCGATAAAGTCCGGGCCGACCTTGAAAGGCTGGACATGGTACCCTTTTGCGACAAGGGCTCCCATGAGTCCGCCCGCAACAGTCGTCTTTCCGCACCCGCTGTGCGTACCGGCAATCACTATTCGGGGGATTGTCATGAGGTATTCACCGTATATCCTGCGAGATTGATCATAGTACCCGTTTCTTCAGGTTACCGGATCCAGTATTTGATAATATTTTTGGGATCCGGACAAATCTTGCTGCAATGGTACTCTGGCAGTATCGCAGATAAAGATGTATTTGGAAAAAATTGAGTGTAGATTGGATTATTCTTTCTTTTTCCGGTAATGGTATACCATATAGGCTATACCGATAGTCGCAGCAGCAACAATCGAAAGATAGATGGGATTGGTAAGGATAATGGCAATTCCTTCTGTTGCAGTAACATCTACTGTCAATTTCATGGGATCCGAGAGATGAGTGTTGTCAAGAGCATCCCGGTACCGGATCTCGGAATCAAGGCCATACTCTTTTATCGTGGCACTGCGATCCACGCCCAGCTGGAAGATTATCACCCGTGATTCATTGGGCTGAAGGTCCCCGATATACGCTATGTCTGAAGTACTGGTGAAAGGATCAACAGCACTTATCCTCGCCTTTGCACCGTAAACCGGACTATCTCCGGTATTCTTGTATTCAACTTGGATCTCCTTCTGGTTCCCCGGATGCATTGTGGCAGGAGATGAGATAATTGCAAAACTCATCTTACCACTAACAGGAATACCTAGGGTTTTCTGGCGGGCGGATATACTGTCCCCCTCCGGATTCAGGTATATGACACGGATATCCACCGGATAGGACTGTCGTTCCGCACGGTCGGAGACAGAGACTTTATACCGGGCAATTGCAGTGCTTCCCGGGGAGAAATCTCCAATGTAGACACTGTCATCTACGGGAATAATCGGGCTGGCTCCATTGCGGGTAAGAACCACAATGGCCTGTGATCCATGGGCAGTGCCGGAATTTTTCACTTTCACATTGATGTAACCATCAGCCCCTGCTGTTATATGCTCAGGGTCCGCAGAGAGGACCTCAATTGCAGCTTCCGGTTTGATGGTGATGGGAATATCCAAAGTGATCTCTTCTGACTGGTAGAAGTATTCCATTGTTGCATCATTGTACTGGCTTGCAGAAGAGAGATAGGAATAGTTCAGTGTCAAAGGAAGGAGATAGGTTCCTCCGCCAGCACTTTCCTTGATCTTAACCGTGTATAGTGCGCTGGCGGATGATGAACCCCCAAGGTCACCTAGCATAACCGGATCGGTTTTTATCGTAACCGGCGCATTGCCCGGCGAGAGTGATGCTGAAAGGAATTTTGCAGTAGTCGGCAGGTCATCCCGGTCCGTGATCCCGGACTGGACCAGTTTGTCTTTGCTCTGACCGGTGTTCTGGATTGTGATGGTTATCTGCACTTCTGAATTCGGTGAGAACTCATTAGATCCGGAGACTGATGCAGAAAGATTCGGACTGCCAGACAAGTAGAGTGTTCCTCCCATGACCGGCATGACAATAATTGAAGTCATAACGAACATCAGAATGATGAGATTTTTTTTCCTTACTGCCATAGAAACCTACCAGAAGATGTGATAAGATACATTGTCTGTCAATCCATGAAGGAAATTTTTGATTCCGACATTGTTCTAATAACCAATGACAATTAACGGTAAAATAATTTTGGAGATGCATGTGAGAATAGCTACATAC
>NZ_PIZH01000093.1 GCF_002835825.1 Methanoregula sp.
CACAGAGAAGTGCCGCAGCAAACGGACCATACGGGAACCAGGAGAGCTGCGGGAAGATCCATGCCCCGGAAGGCTCTCCGCCGAAATCTCCCCAGGAGATCAATTCCTCGGAAACATACGCATCCCCGACCGGAGTCCTGTGAACATCGGCGATCTCATCGATGATCATCGAAGCATCGCTTGTTGTGACAACACGCTTTGCATCAAGGTATCTGGCAAAGAGCATGAGGAGGTGGTCTCCCCCGATATACCTCCCCTTGTTGTCGAATGCCATCATGCGATCAGCATCCCCGTCATGGACAATGGCACATGATGCCTTGTTTTTCAATACAATCCCGCCAAGATACCCAAGATATTCCGGGAGGGGTTCTGAAGGCCGTGCGAAATTGCCGGACGGATTGCAGTTAATTAATACTGTTTTCACGCCAGCATTGGCAAGGAGAGACGGGGTAAGCGTGGAACCTGCCCCGTTGCCGCAATCGACAATAACCGAGATTTTCCTGCCGATGGATACTTTTTCAAGAATTGCGCTTTTATGGGGGGATAACGCGTCAACTGCGCACTCTTTTCCCAGATGCACCCAGTCTGAATACCCAAGGGTTGAAAGCACCACCTCTGTCTTTTTCTGCTGGTCCTTTGTAAATGAAGATCCATCCGGGTTGAAGAGTTTTATCCCGTTATATTCTTCGGGATTATGCGAAGCCGTGATCATGCAGCCAGAACTGGCAAAGCGGGAATTGAAGGCGACCGTGGGTGTCGGGACAATCCCGGCAATTCGGGCGGTGCCCCCATTGCTTACGATTCCTGAGATGACAAGGTGGGAGATGAGGGGGCTTGTTGTCCGCGTGTCCATCCCCAGAAGAACCTCAGAAGATCCTGCCGCGAGAACATTACCGACCCTGAGTGCAGTGTCTATGAGGGCCTGATCAAACCGTCTCCGTATTCCGGAAGACCCAAAGAGCATACTACAAGATAGGGGTTTTATCCAAAAGGGTCTGCCTGTTCACTGACTCCCGCTCCCCCTTCTATACTCAGTCCTGGCAGTTGCGCCCGTAGGGGCACCAATGCTCCAGTTCATAGAGACGGGCAATTCCCGCTGTAGATGGACCGATACAGATGATCCTGCAACGCTGCCGGTTTGCCTCAATGATATCCCCGGTCTCTTTCCCAATCAGCCCTTCGCCGTTGATTATGATGATATCGGCAGCGGAAATGTCCTGTGTCACATGACCGAAAGCGGACGGGCCGGTCTTTCCCATTGATCCGATACAATACAGGTTTTTGCCAGCAAGTTCGCGCTGGATCTCGTTTTTACATGCAGCATGGGAGGATTCAGGGCATGGGTGAAGGACCCGTGACATACAGAGAAAGCCGAGGATTACATTGACAATGGCAACGGCGGCACCTCGCACTGCCGTGGTATCCAGCGGCGCCCCGAACATAAATACAATCTTCGTTGGCGCCCGTATGGGGTCAAAGGTGGTGAAAACCGCGCTTCTTCCCCCGAAGGTGGCAGACATCGGCGCTCCCTGTTCGAACTGGCAGATCGTTGCATCGGGATTGACATCCAGGACTACACCCGCATCCGCGCAACCGCCATGCTCCGAAAGGCCCTGGATCTTTTTTACTGACTCTACGATTATATCCATCATTCACCATCTTTTTCGTCCATGAGGACAACCCGTGCGGGAGCCCCATCGATACCCGATAGTTTCAATGGCAGAGCAACAAGGGTGTACTCTCCTTCGGGCACGCGTGAGAGATCGAGCAGCTCGATAATAAAGCAGCCCGAACCCAGGAGCTCACGATGTACCGAACCATCGCAATCGAACCGCTCGATGGAGAAGGAATCGATACCAACGCAAAGCGAGCCCTGGGAGATAAGATAGCGTGCGGCACCCAAAGTCAGGGAGGGATAATCCTCCCGGAATGCAGAACACTGTGAGAATCCTGTTCTGAGCAGGATCCGTTTACATCCATCGATCCTGCCATCGAGATCTGCTGTGTCGATAAGGGATCCTGCACCTGACACATCAAGGACCCGGCAGGGGCCAATCAGGTGCGACAGGGGAAGCTCATCAACGGTCCGACCCGTTTTCAGGTAATGGATGGGAGCATCGATATGCGTACCGGAATGGCTGCTCATCCGGAGTTCTGAGATCAGGTACAGGCCGGCATCCCTTTGCGAGAAATGGGGCGGCGTATCCCCTGGATAAACGAGGGCATCTCCGGCAAGTGATCGGGTTATATCAATGATGGTCATCAGGTATCCGTCCATCCATGCTCCCCTATCAGGGGGACGAACCGCACTCCTCCATGGGATAACTGATCGGTTCTGCCATGGTGTTTCTTCAGGGTTATGAGTTCCTGGATGTCCCTCCCGCCAACAGGTGCCACCAGGATTCCTCCTTCATCCAGCTGATCGATGAGGGGTGGGGGAATTTGCGGAGTGGCCGCAGTGATGATGATCCCGTTATAGGGAGCGTTCTGTATGTATCCTTCTGTTCCGTCCCCCACGATAATACTGACGTTTTTCAGCCCGAGGCTGGCAATGTTCTTCCAAGCAAGATCCGCAACGGCATGAATGCGCTCGATCGTTGTGACATGGCAAACGAGACGCGCGAGGATTGCAGCCTGGTACCCGCAGCCGGTGCCAATCTCCAGGACGCGATCTTCAGAACGCGTTTCGAGGAGAGCGGTCATGAGGGCAACGATGTAGGGCTGGGAGATGGTCTGCCCGTTCCCGATAGGGAGCGGAGAGTCCGTGTACGCAGACAGCGTGTACGGTGGGGGGACGAAAAGGTGGCGGGGAATCTCCCGCATTGCATCCAGAACCCGCGGATTCGTTATCCCCCGGGCCCGGATCTGCTGCTCCACCATCCGGGAACGCTCGTCAGCTCGGGGGAATGGCTCCATAGGGTATGTTTTTTTTAAAATCCTGATTTTTCCGCCTCATCGATCGAGGCATCGATCTGTTTCTGCAGGGCTTCGGGAAGTCCGAAGATCTTGACATCAAGGAACCCGCGGATGATCGTCGCCGTAGCTTCGTCCTCGTCGAGGCCACGGGACATGAGGTATTCGATCTCTTCGCGGGCGAGTTTCCCGACTGCTGCCTCGTGCGAGAGTTCTGTCCCGACAACGGATCCTTCGATCTCGGGTATCGCGTAGATGACCCCGTCCCTGAGTATAAGGCCTTTGCATTCCAGGTGTCCGCGGGTGCCCGCCGTCTTTCCGGCAATGTGGCCACGTGAGATGATGGTCCCTCCCTTGGTAATGGCACGGGTGACCAGTTCTGCACTTGACCCCTTTCCCTCAAGCACTGCCCTGGACCCGAGATCCATGTATGATCCCTCGGGGGCGATAACAACACTGCTGAACCGGGCAACCGAGTTCTCGCCTTTGAGTGTTGCTGTGGGATACATCTGGATCTTCTTTACCGGCTGCATGCATACATAGTTGGAGAGGAAGACTCCTCCCTCTTCGACAACGGAAGCGCTGCGCGGGTAAACCTCAATGTTCTCGCTCCAGTTGTGGATCATCGTGAAACTGATCTTGGCGTTTTTCCCGATATAGAATTCAGAGATTCCGTAATGGGCCGCACCGTGGCCGACTTTCTCTCCACTTGCACACCCGGAGATAATATGAAGTTCTGCACCTTCCTCGGCGATAATGATGTTATGGACATGCTGGATCTGCTCCCTGCCCAAAAAGAGGCAGGCCTGGATAGGGAAGATGTTGTTTGTACCTTTATGGGCGATGATAACATAGCCCTTGGGATCTTTCTGGGCTGCTACATATTTTGTTATGTCATCCTTTTCCGGTGAGACAACCTTCCAGGCATAGTCCTTGAGCCAGTCGTACTTCTCCATCGCTTTCTTGTAGGAGAGAACCTCGATGCCCTGTTCGGAACATTCCGAGTGGACAATGTCCTGGTCCATCTGGAGATAACTGCCGCAGCGGTTCTGCAGGGAGAGGTCGATACCCGTCTGGGCAAGCCTGTCCCGGTCAGCGTTTGAGATCTCGGGCACTTTTACGGGTTCCGGCATTCGAGACACTCCCTGTATCCTCGTGCTTTTATATCTTTCATGATCTCGCGGGGGTTTCCGTGGCACTTGATCTGCCCGTCGCACATCACGTGGCCGCGATCGGTCTCAAGGTAATCGAGAATATACCCGGTGTGGGTGATGACAAGCCCGCTCTTCTGGCGCTTGACAATGCGCTTGTCCTTCTCCAGGAGGGAACCGATTGCATTTCCGATCAGGGAAATGTTCTCGATATCCACACCGCTCTCCGGCTCGTCGAGCATGATGAAATCCGGGTTCTGGATCGTAAGCTGGAGCACTTCGCTGCGCTTGATCTCCCCGCCGGAGAATCCCTTGTTGATGTCCCGGTTCAGGAACTTGTCCATGTTCAGGGACTGTGCGAGTTCCGGAATATTCTCGCTCTTGGTGCGGGATATTGCCGTGAGAAGTTTACCCAGTTTCAGGCCGGAGATGGTCGGAGGACGCTGAAAGAGCATACCAACCCCGCGTTTTGCCCTCTCGTGGGCTTTCATCTTTGTCACATCCTCCCCTTTGAAGAGGATCTTGCCCTCGGTGATAACATACTGGGAATACCCCATGATTGTCATCAGGAGCGTTGTCTTCCCCGATCCATTGGGGCCGAGAAGGACATGGGTCTCCCCCTCTCCAATGTGGAGGTTGATGTCGTGCAACACTTCCTTGTCGCCGACCTTCACATGCAGGTCTTCGATCTCCAGCATAAGATAATCGTAGACAATATGTCCATTGCTGCATTAAACGCTTTTCACCTTGTCATTCCGTGGACGGATTCGGTATGTTTTACTCATTGCATGATGAAACTACCAATGGATATGTCACCGGTGCGTCGGGAGAAAGTCAGGGATAAAGCCACAAAGGCGAAGATCCGGAAAGGGTCACAGAATGCAAAGGGGTCTTTGGAATCTGCCGAGCCTCATGGCATCCTTCCGTTTATCAACAGCATCATCTGTGATGATGCTCTGGCCGTTCTCCCGCGAATTCCCGACCGGAGCATCGACCTGATCATCACCTCGCCCCCGTATAATTTCGGCCATTCCTATGCACAGGATCCGCATGACGACACCCATGAGTGGAACGAGTTCTTTGATCGGCTTCTCGGCGTCTGGCGCGAATGTGCCCGGGTTCTCAAACCCGGCGGGCGGATTGCCGTGAATGTCCAGCCGTTGTTCTCGGACTATGTCCCCACACACCATATCATTTCGCACCAGCTTGCCGGCCTTGGCCTGCTCTGGCGGGCGGAACTCCTCTGGGAGAAGAACAATTACACTGCAAAATACACGGCATGGGGGAGCTGGAAGTCTCCGTCGATGCCCTACCTCAAGTATACCTGGGAATACATCGAGGTCTTTGATAAGGAATCCCATAAAAAAACCGGCCGGAAATCCGACATCGATATCACTGCCGATGAATTCAAGGAGTGGGTTATCGGCAGGTGGACGTTTCCGCCGGAGATCCGGATGAAGGACTATGATCACCCGGCCATGTTCCCAGAAGAACTGCCCCGGCGGCTCATGAAACTGTTTTCCTACAAAAACGATATTGTCCTTGACCCGTTCAACGGTGCCGGGACAACATCTCTTGCCGCATGGAAACTGGGGCGCCGGTTTATCGGGATTGATATTTCCGAGCAATATTCCCGTACGGCGATGGAACGCCTTGCCACGGTCGGAAGCGCTGGCAGCGAAAGCCCGACATATCCGTTCCCCCGTCTTATGTGCCGGGAAAATCTGCCGGAATAACCGCCCTGGCATTATCCTTCGGGGGGATTCTCCTTCACATAAACCCAGGTCCCCTTGCGGTCATACTGGTGCGCAAGGATATAGTTATGTACTTCTGCGTACTTCTGCCGGATCTCCAGCAGATTGTTGTATACCGGAACCCGCTGGTTGTAATTCCCTGCATCGCGGTTTTTGAAATACTGATCCATTTCGACTTTCAGGGCATCGATTGATCCGGTAAGTTCGTCTACTCTCTTTTCAGACAGATCGATTACTGAGTTCAGATACAGGGACTCGTTGCAGCGTTGGTAGGGAATAGTTCCCTCCCCAATCCTGATAACGAGCGGGTCCGAGCGGAGCCGGGTAGCGTCACCGAAAGTATCCGTTGGAACACCGACAAAGGAGAGGTTTGTGGTCTCGATGAATGCATACCCCGTCCTCTTGTACTCTCCCCCGGGACAGGCCACTCCAACCGCCATATGCGCTTCCGGTGTAAACGAAAGCAGCGACACGTTGTACCCTTCCCGCGAGAGGAGGCCGGCCAGGAGCAGGCTCTTATCATCGCAGTCCCCGGATTTGTCCACGTAGGTCTCGATGGGGAATTTGGGCGGGTTCTCGCTTAAGGATTCATATGGCATCGACTGAACGAAAACTGCCATGAGTTCAAGGTACTCGTCATCATCAAGGTTCTGCTGGCTCCGTATTGAGCGGAATGTTGCAATAAGGGAGGAGTAAAAGGAATCCTGTGCGGGATCATGGATCATCGCCAGGTAGGTCTCCCGTATCCAGGTAGAATCCGTGATGTTCCCCCGCACAACGGTCTCCTTTTTCGCCGCTTTTGCCCCGTAATAGACCGCAGGATCAACGGATCCCGAAAGGGATATGGTGACATTTCCGAAAGGAAACGAGTAATCGGATGAGGGAAGTGGCAGGGAAGTCTGCTGTACTTCGATACGCGGGGG
>NZ_PIZH01000094.1 GCF_002835825.1 Methanoregula sp.
CTCCTGTACGAGGCAAACCCGATGGGGAAGATCCTCCACGAAGCCGGTGGCGCGATCAGCAACGGGAAGGCCGATATCCTCGGCATCGTCCCGTCTGCCCACGATGACGTCACGCCCATCTATGTTGGTGGCAAGAAAGAGATTGCTTTAATTGAGAAGTGTTTCCGCGAAGGATGAATTTAAGCAGAAAGGATGAATAAACTGGTGTGATGCAGTATGTCGTTGAAGAGTTTTAGTCCAATGCCGGGTTCGGCAATCCTTTCAGCGCTTACCGGCCAGAAGACTATCGTGATGGCAGCAAACGTGCGCGTTGCCTCGGTTGCGAAGGGGATCTTCCGGGCAGCAAAGGACACGGATTCGGCCGTCTTCATGGAACTGGCGCGGTCCGAGTGTGACTTAAAGGGCGGGTATACCGGGATGACCCCGGCGGATTTCTCGAAACGGATGAACGATGCGGCAGCCGCGGTCGGGTTCGACATATGGGCGCTCCACGCGGACCACATCACCATCAAGAAAGGCGATGCGGCCGAAGTCGAGAGCACGAAGCAGCTGATCGATGCACAGATCGCGGCGGGTTACACTTCGTTTGCCATCGACGCCTCCCACCTCTTCAACTTCGAAGGAAAGAATGTCCGCGAGGAACTCGACCCGAACATACGGGTCACCACGGAGCTTGCCCAGTATATTGATAAAAAGATGAACGGGAAAGAGTTCGGGCTCGAGGTCGAGGTCGGCGAGATCGGCAGGAAGGACAACAGCGGGCTCGTCCTCACCAAACCCGAAGAGGCGGTCACATTCATCAAAGCCCTTAACGAGAACGGTGTCAACCCGCAGGTCCTCGCGATCGCCAATGGCAGTACCCACGGTCACACGTACGATGCAGCCGGCAATGTCGTTGAGCAGCTTTCCATCGACATCCCGCAGACAAAGGCGATCGCAAAAGCTCTCCGGGACAATAAGCTCACTGTCGGCATCGCCCAGCACGGGATCACCGGCACCCCTCGTGACCTCATCAACCTCCATTTCCCGAAGGGCGACATCATCAAGGGGAATGTTGGCACATTCTGGCAGGACGTTGTGTTCAGCACCCTGAAGGTCTACGAGCCGGCGCTCTATAAAAGCATCCAGGACTGGACGCTGGAGAAATACCGCCCGCTCAATGCCGGCAAGTCCGACCGCCAGATCTTTGACGGCAACTGCAAGATGGCGATCAAGGAGTTCTTCAAAGATCTCTACTCCCTTGATGAGAAGACCGAGCATGCCATCCAGTCCATGGCCTATGCCGAGAGCCTCGTCTTCTTCCGGGCATTTGGGGCATATGGTTCGGCGTCGGTTGTAAGGAAGGCGAGGAAATAATCAGGGAATCTTTTTTGTGAGCAGGGCGATCCATACCATAAATGGATACCTCTCACTTTTTCCGGTGAGAAGGAAACCAAATGCGCCTTTGGTTGCATCTGAACCGGGGGATCGTTTTGAAATATCAGATCCTCCATAGTTCGGTTTCCCTTCGGGCCTGAAGGCCCTCAGCAAGTCGAAGAACCCTTCGGGTTCTTCTCCTGCTTCGGGTCTGATGAGCCTCAGGAACTCGAAGAACGCCGATGCGTTCTTCTCCTCTTTCAGGTCTGATGACCCTCAAGAAGCACAAGCCTTAATAGTCTCCCATCCCAATTTAGGGCAGATGGTTAACGGAATTGTTTTGCCGATAAAGAAAGTGTTTGCGCTGGTAGATTCAAAAATATCCGTCGAGATCAAGGATGAGGGGCGGAAGCTGCAGGGCCGCCTCGTTGCGGTGGACGAATACTTGAACATCCACATGGACGAGACCATTGAGTATGTCGACAACCAGCGCGGGCGGAGCCTCGGGACGGTTGTCATCCGGGGGAATAATATCCTCACCATAGCACCGGTATTATGAGCAAGACACCCGCCAAGAAGAAGGACCTCCCGAAGAAGGAATCCCCCAAGAAGGAATCCCGGAAGAAGGAGCCGAAAAAAGAAGCTCCGCGGGAAGAAGAGGTCCGGGAAAACGACTCCCGGGAAGACCCGATAGAGGAAGGTCTGAAACTAATCCAGTCCCGGCCCGAAGGAGTTCTCCAGAGCGAGCTCTGGAAGGAACTGGGCGTCGACAGCCGGAAATGTTCCCGTATCGTCAAGAAACTGGAGGAGAGCGGCCTCATCGAACGCATCGAGTTCAAGAAGGAGGGGCTCAAGACTTACCTCCTCAAGGCAAAACAGATGCCGGTCAATCCGCTTCATCTCCTTGCCGGGGACGAACTGATCCCCTGCATCGGGTGCGACCTCGAGTGCGTCGTCGAGGAGTGTCACCCGCTGATGGACTGGATGTACCAGCTTGCGATCGTCTCTCATTCCGAAGACTGACCGGGCATTCTGCCCGACCGATACTGTTTTTCCGGTTTTTCAAATGCCCGCGGATACGGGCAGATCTTGCTCGATCGAGTTCAGGAATTGCCCGGGTTAGCCGGTCCCTCAACAACTATTTATCGCTCCGGCATCTACCTGATAATAATCAACCCGGATCATTTGTTCCGGACGATGCACGATGATTTCGATCCTGTTTGTCGATGACAATACCGACCTGTTCGCCCGCATCCGTACCTTTCTTGAAAAGACCGGGGATATCCGTATTGAACAGGCCCATTCCATCAAGCAGGCGACCGAGAAACTCCGGGGAAGGACGTACGACGTCATCATCTCCTACGAGCAGCTCCCCGAAGTCAACGGCATCGAATTTGTCCCCGACATGAACGGGACAGATTTTATCAAGTTTCTCAAAAGCCAGGGGAATCCGACACCCGTTATCCTGCTCGGGCGACGGGGGCCAAACAAGATCTCCCTTGGTGAAGTGAGCAATGCCACGGAGATCACTATCCCCTCCACCGGAGATCTCCGCCCGCAGCTCATGGAGATGGTCACCCTGATCAAACAGACCATGCTCCGGCGGAAAGCCGAACGGGAACAGAAAGCCCAGACTGAGCAGCTCGCAACCATTCTGTCAGCAACCCCGCTCGGGATATTCCAGGTCAGGAGCGGGATCATCGAATGGGTGAACCGGCCCTTTGTCACCATGCTCGGGACTGATGAGGGCGCCCTTATCGGGAAGGACCTCCGCACCCTGTTCCGGACCACGGAAGAGTTCGACCAGCTTGCCCGCGAGTTCCAGATACGGAAGGATCCTGACGGGCTTGCTCATGCAGACTGTCGGCTCGCCCGCAGGGACGGTAAGACAATTCCCTGCCATATCCAGGCCCAGGCACTCGATCCCCGGGACATTGTCCGTGGCGGGACATTTGTGGTAACGGACAATACCGAGAAACAGAAACTCACCGATGCCCTCCGCGAAAGCGAAGCGAAGTATCGCGAGGTACAGACGAACAGCCAGAGCATCATTATCCGTATGGATATCCAGGGCACCATCACCTTCTTCAACACCTTTGCACTCACGTTCTTCGATTACAGTGCCGAGGATGTGATCGGGAAGAACGTGGTCGGCACCATCGTTGCCGAGAAGTCCCGCATCCAGCACGGGCTCTCGATGATGGCAAGCGACATCGGCTTCAATGCCGAGGGCTATGCGGTAAACATCAACGAGAATATCCGCCGGAACGGCGACCGGGTCTGGATCGCATGGATCAACAAGGCGATCCGGGACGAGCAGGGACGGCTCATCGAGATCCTCTGTATCGGCCATGATATCACGGACCGGAAGCGTGGCAGCGGGGAGGTCCGGATCAGCACCGACACCTGGAAGGACATGGTCGTTGCCGACACGGACATCAAGGAGGAGGTCTTTGACGCGGTCTTCCATATCTGCACGGAGATCACCATCGAGGGCCGCGAAGGAAAGCCCGTTGGCACGACCTTCCTTATCGGGGACACCAAGAACGTGCTGGAGAAGTCCCGCCAGATCATCCTAAACCCGTTCGAAGGTCACAAACCGGAACTGCGCATGGTGACGAACCCGGGGCTCAACGAGAACATCAAGGCCCTTGCGCAGCTCGATGGTGCGTTTGTTATCACGGGAGACGGCTTCATCGAATCGGTTGGCCGCTACATCACCGTGGATTCAAGCAATGTCTCCCTCCCGCCGGGTATGGGAACCCGGCACAACTCGGTGGCTGCAATTACTGCGGTGACCAATGCCGTGGGGATTGTGGTATCCCAGAGCGGGGGCGGGATCACGGTATTCCGCGAGGGCCGGATACTGAAAAAGATTACCCTCTGATCCCGCTCTCCCTTTTTTTTCACCCGTGCCTGCACCCCGGGAAGCCCGAGCTGCACTTGTGCTGGCAGATGTTCCCTACGGTCCGGAAAGCATCTTCGAGATCGGGGAAGTTGGGGATCCGGGAATCGCGGAGGATCCGGAGCGGGGTCTTCATGCTGTCACCGCCAATCATGCAGCCAACGATCATCTTGTGGGTATGCCGGGAGAAACGGACGATCTCGTTTGCTACGCGGATCGGATCGGAGATGGCCGATGGGACTGCGACAATAAACGCAATATCCCAGAGATCCTGGCGCCGGATCATGATGTCGAACGTGCGGGCGAAACGGTCGGCGCTGGAATCCCCTACCATGTCGATGGGGTTTGCCCGGCTCCAGTTGGCGGGAAGCACCGCATCCAGTTCCGAGACAAGGTCCGGAGGGAATTCCACCATTTCGATGCCGAACCGTTCCGCATAATCCGATGAGAGGACAGCAAAACCGCCGGCATTGGTGATGACGATCGCACGCGTCCCGCGGGGATATCCTTCGGAAGAGAGGAGCTCGGCTGCCTGGAACGCCTCACGGATGGACCGGGCCGGTATCACACCGGCCTGCCGGAACGCAGCCATATACACGTCATAACTTCCGGCAAGCGATCCGGTATGGGAAGATGCGGCTCTCTGCCCGAGCCGGGAGGCGCCGGACTTGATGGCGACAACCGGTTTTGTGAGCGAGACGCGCCGCACGACATCCATGAACCGCTTCCCGAACCGGATCTGCTCGATGTAGAGGATGATCGAGCGGGTTTGAGGATCGTCCCCGGCAAACCGTATGAAGTCCTCGAACGTGAGGTCTGCCTGGTTCCCGACGCTGATGACCGAGGAGAACCCGATATCTTCCGGGAGGCTCCAGTCCACGATGGTGGTGATGATGGCGCCGCTTTGCGAGATGAAGGCAATCCGCCCGGGCCGGGGCGATACCGGGTCGAAGGTGGTGTTGATCCCCTTGTGAGGGAGCATCAGCCCGAGGCAGTTCGGCCCCATGATCCGCATGCCATGGCGCTGTGCTATGGCAAGAATGTCCTCTTCAAGGTTCCTGCCCTCTCCCCCTCCCTCGCGGAATCCGGAGGAGATGATGATGGAGAGCGGGATCTTCTTTTTTCCTGCCTCTTCAATGACGCCCGGAACGCCGGCCGCTGGGATGGCGATCACGGCAAGATCGACCTTCTCCGGTAGGGAAGCCAAATCCGGGTATGCCTGCCGCCCGAGAATCATGGGTGACTTTGGATTGACCGGGTAGAGCGATCCAGGAAACGTGAGAAGGTTCCGGCAGATGGCATACCCGATCTTGCCCGGGTCCTGCGATGCCCCGACAACGGCAATGGAAGAAATGTCGAGAAGGCTGTTGTCCATCCCTGCGGAAGATTGTGTTTCCCGAGGGACCTCCCGGTCCTCCCGGTAAAACCGTGCATCGACAGCACATGCCCCATCCCCGTACAGGACCAGGGGGTTGATATCGAACTCCGAGAGCGTAAGATCGGAAAGGAAGAGGTCTGCAGCCGACCGGATGATCCTTACCAGCGCCTTTTTGTCGCGGGGCGGCTCGTCGCGGTAGCCGGTGATCAGGGGATATCCTTTCAGTTCGCCGACCATGTCGTTGATCTCGTCGTCGCTGACCGGAAGGACCCGGAGGGAGACATCCCGCAAGAGTTCCACCATCTTCCCTCCAAGCCCGACGGTGAGTATGCGGCCAAACGCCGGATCGATCTTCCCGCCGATGATGAGTTCCAGCCCGGGCGGCAGCTGCTGCTCGACAAGGATCCCGGTGATACGGGCATCCGGGGCACGGGAGTGCGCACTGTCCCGGATCTGTGTAAATGCCGCCCGCACAGCGTCCGCTGAACCTATACCCGTTTTGACCCCGCCAACATCGCTCTTGTGGATAATCTCCGGGGAGACAACCTTCATGACAACCGGATACCCGATTGCACCGGCAGCCCTGACGGCATCTTCCGGTGTAGTAGTGAGCGAATGGTTCGGCACCGGTATCTTGTGGGCGGCAAGCAGAGCATAGCCTTCGGCTTCAGAGAGGAGTGTCCGAGTCATCGCAACCTGTCCTGAAATAGAATAGTGTGGAACGAAATAAAGGCTGATCCCTTGAGGCCACGTTCACGGTGGCAGATTACCTGCGGATGGGAGCCCGTATGCCCTGTTCTCCCGCAGGCATGCTTCCATATCGGTAAGCACGTTGTGGAGGGATACCCCCCGCGAGATCCGCCCGGCAATCCGCTCCGCAAGGCACCCGTTCTCGATCCGGTCCCGGACTACCGGAAGGTATCCGCGTTCATCAGGGGTTGCGTTCCGCCATGCAAGGTCATACAACTGCCGCAGCTCGTCTTTTTGCCCCGCTGTTCCCTGCCGGATTGCCTGTTCTGTCAGGTCCAGGGTCGCGTCCTGCCCGGCCTCCACCGCCCGGGTCTGGCAC
>NZ_PIZH01000095.1 GCF_002835825.1 Methanoregula sp.
ACTGAAATTGTACACCCGGAAATACTCCGGCAACGAAGCAAAGAGACGCAGGACCACGAAAACCCCCCCGACAAGAGCAGCATACCTGCGGTGGAGACCAGGTAGCAGGAATGCCAGAAAACCGGAACAGGAAAGCAGGACCAGATACTCGATCACTATACAGTTATCCACGCCGTACCAAAAAAAGGATTCCCATCAGGCATACCCGGCACATGGGGGACGGCCTTCCCGCCTATCCCCCTCGCAATCTCCTCCTGCCCCGCTCTTGACCGGGAGTATCAGGATTACCCGAGAGTTAATCTTGTATCATCACGCATAGTATACCGATGTTTTGTCCTGAATGCAAATCTCTTATGATATCTTCCGGTGGCCAGCTCAAGTGCCGCAAGTGCGGCTATATCAGGAAGATCGAGTCCACCGACAATATGACAAAGAAGCGGGATCGCATCGAGAAGGAGATCATGATCGTCGATGACGAGGGGGAAAAAATCAGGACTCTCCCGACGATCCAGATCAAGTGCCCCAAGTGCGGCAACAACCTTGCGTTCTGGTGGCTCCGCCAGCTCCGGGCTGCTGATGAAAGCGAGGTGCGTTTCTTCAAGTGCACTGAGTGCGATCACACCTGGCGCCAGTACGACTGAGGCCGGGTCTTTCACCCAAACGCTTTTTTCCCACGTTCCGGTTTTCGTACCCCGCGAGGGGAAATTTTTGGCAGGAACGTCCCTGGCCCCGCAACACCCTGCAACGATCAAGTGTCTTTCTTCTTCCGTTTGCTGCCCGATGAGGTTGCACTGCCCACAGCCGCCTTCTTCCGCAGGAGCCGGTTGTACGTAATCGCGAACCGGTGCGCCTCATCCCGGATCTCCTGGAGGTAGTGGAGTGCCATGCCTTTTTTGTCGAGCTTCCGGGGCAGCATCTCTCCTTGGAGATACACATCCTCCTCCTGCTTGGCAAGGGCGATGACCGGGATGGTGAGGTCAAGGTCACGGAGAGATTCACCGGCTGCGGAAAGCTGCCCCTTCCCGCCATCGATGATGATCAGGTCAGGAAGTTCCCGGTCCTCGCGGATCAGCCGGTCGTACCGCCGCTTCACGATCTCGGCGATGGAAGCAAAATCGTCGATGCCTTCCACGGTTTTTATCTGGAACCTCCGGTAGTTCTTCTTGTCGGGAACACCGTTCCTGAACTGTACCATCGACCCGACCATCGCGGTGCCGGAGAGATGGGAGATATCGAAGCACTCGATCACGTCCGGGGAATCGGCAAGACCAAGGCTTGCCTGCAGGTCCTTAGTCTTCATCTCGTTTTTCAAAAACGCGTACTCAAGGTTCTTCTGGACAAGGTCAAGCAGTTTTTTCTTCTCGCCGATCTTCGGCACCGTGATGTGGACTGCCTTCCCCTTGCGTTCAGAGAGATACGCGGCAAGGGCTTCATCTGTATCCTGGGACAGGATCAATTCAGAGGGGGGGACGCGGTCGGCGTAATACTGGACGAGAAACTCTTCGAAGAAGTCCTCGCGGTTATCGAACGAGTACTCCTGCTTGCCGGAGAGCAGGCCTTTCTCAACAGAGAAGACCATGAGGTAGACCGTATCATCGGCAATCGTGTACCCGATTACGTCCTGGTCCGTTTCCTTCGGCCTCTCGACGTGCTGGCGCTCGGAGAGCCGGGTGACGGCACCGATCTGGTTCCGCACAGAAAGCGCCTTCTCGTACTCCTCGCGTGCGGAATACTCCGCCATCTCCTCGCGGAGCGTATGGAGGAGTTCTGCGCTCTTCCCTTTCAGGAGTTCTGCGGCCCGGTCCACCTGCCGCTGGTACTCCTCCTGGCTGATCGCCCCGACGCACGGCCCGCTGCAGGTGTGCAGGTGGTGCCGGAGGCACGCACGCTTCGGGAGCCTGCGGCAGGACCGGACCAAAAAGATCTTCCGGACAATGCGGATCAGTTCATCACGCTCGGCAGCGGAAACGAACGGGCCGAAATACACCGATTCACCGGCCCCGGTGTGGCGGGCAATCCCAATCCGCGGGAACGGCTCGCGGGTCAGCTCGATGTACGCGTACCTCTTGGCATCCTTGAGGTCGATATTATACTTCGGCTGGTGCTTCTTGATCAGGTTGTTCTCCAAGAGAAACGCTTCGGTCTCGGTGTTGGTCACCACAACGCTGATGCGGGCAATGGCCGCAACAAGGCTCTGCGTCTTCCGGTCATGATCCTTCTTCTGGAAGTAACTGCTCACCCGCTTTTTTAAGTTCTTGGCCTTTCCGACATAGATGATCGTCCCGCCCTTGTCAAAGAACTGGTAACAACCGGGGGCGGAAGGAAGGGTCGCGGTATCGAACATGTGCTGTACTAGCGTCTCTTTCCGGGTTATTAAGGTCTGGGGATGGCGCAGGGACCCCCGGGGATGCACGGCGGGGGTTCTGCATGACGCTCCTGCTGCTGCCACTGCACCGGGAACTGCAGTGCATCTCTGCTGCGCAAATGACTAAATAGCCGGCAGGGAATGATGTTCCTTTGTCCAACGTCCCGGGTGGGGACAAAGGGGGAGAGGGTATATGGAATGGATCTATGCAAAGGGAATACCGATCGAGGCCCAGTACCTGTACCGGAAGGCACTGGACTATTCACAGCGCGGCAGGGACGACGAAGCGCTGAAATATCTCCGGCAGTCGGTGGTCATTGCACCCGGTTACGCAAAGGCGTTCTTCGAGATGGGCAACTGCTTTGCCCGGCTCGGCAGGTTTGACGAAGCACGGGAAAAATATGACCGGGCTACCCATATCAATCCGCTGGCGCCGGCCCGTTCGTGATCATTTTTCCGGCCGCACTACCGCTGCAGGAATTACCGGGATGTGGCCGCAGGATTCCGGTCAAGCATCTCTTTAAGGAACTGCCCGGTGTAACTCCCGGCAACCGCTCCGACTTTTTCGGGAGTCCCGGTGGCCACGATCTTCCCGCCGGCATCGCCGCCTTCCGGCCCGATGTCGATGATGTGGTCGGCCGACTTGATCACATCCAGGTTGTGCTCGATCACGACCACGGTATTGCCCTTTTCCACGAGATCGTCAAGCACCTTGATCAGCTTCTTCGTGTCATCGAAGTGGAGCCCGGTTGTCGGTTCGTCCAGGAGATAAAGGGTCTTACCCGTTGCCCGCTTCGCGAGTTCGCGGGTGAGCTTGATCCGCTGCGCCTCGCCCCCCGAGAGGGTGGTCGAGCTCTGGCCGAGCTTGATGTAGTCGAGCCCGACCCGGGAGAGGGTCTCGAGTTTTGTCCGGATGGACGGAATGTTCTCGAAATGCTTCATCGCCTCTTCCACGCTCATGTCAAGGACATCGGCAATGGACTTCCCCTTGTACTGGACTTCGAGCGTCTCGCGGTTGTACCGCTTGCCCTTGCACTCCTCGCACTCGATGTACACATCGGGAAGGAAATTCATCTCGATCTTGATGAGCCCGTCGCCTTCGCAGGCCTCGCACCGGCCGCCCCGGATATTGAACGAGAACCGGCCCGGCGCAAAGCCCCGCATCTTCGCTTCCTTGGTCTCAGCGAAGACCGTGCGGATCTCATCGAAGACTTTGGTGTAGGTTGCGGGGTTAGACCGCGGGGTCTTCCCGATCGGGGACTGGTCGATCACGATCACTTTGTCGATCTCGGCATCGAAGACAATCCTGTCGTGCAGGCCGGCCTGCTCCCGGGACTTGTTGATGATCTGCATCATGCCCTTGTAGAGCGTCTCGTACACGAGCGTGGACTTCCCGCTGCCCGAGACACCGGTGATGACCGTGAGGAGACCTATCGGGAACTTCACATCGATGTTCTTGAGGTTGTTCTCCCGGCAGCCCTTCACGGTGATGAACCGTTTCGATGTCCGGCGGGTTTTTGGCACATCGATCTCCTTTGCCCCGGAGAGGTACTGGCCGGTTAAGGACTTTTTGTTCTTCTCGATCTGCTTCGGGTTGCCCTCCGCAACCACATAGCCACCGTGCATCCCGGCGCCCGGGCCCATGTCGATGACATGCTCTGCGGACCGGATCATGTCCTCGTCGTGCTCGACCACAAGCACCGTGTTCCCGAGGTCGCGGAGCGCCCGGAGGGTCTCGATGAGTTTCCGGTTGTCCCGCTGGTGGAGCCCGATGGAGGGTTCGTCGAGCACGTACAGGACGCCCATGAGGTTCGAGCCGATCTGGGTGGCGAGCCGGATCCGCTGCGCTTCCCCGCCGGAGAGCGTCCCGGCATTCCGGGAGAGCGTGAGATACCCGAGGCCGACTTTTTCCAGAAAGTCAAGCCGGGACTGGATCTCCTTCGTGATCTGCCGGGCAATCTCCTGCTCCCGGTCGGTCAGCTTCAGGTGGCGGAACCAGGCAGCGCTTCCGGAAACGGGCATGTCGGTGACATCGATGATGGACTTCCCGTCAATCCGGACGGCGAGCACCTTGTCCTTGAGCCGCCGCCCGTTGCAGGCCGGGCAGGGAGAGACCCGCATGTAGCCTTCGAGCTCGCGTTTCCGCCAGTCCGACTGGGTCTGGGCATAGAGCCGGGCCGTCTGCGGGAGGAGACCTTCCCATTCCCCGGTGTGCGACCATTCGGCATCGCCGTTCTTCATGCTCATCTGGAACTTCATCCGCTTCGATGAGCCGAACATCAGCGCCTCGTACTGCTCCTTCGTGAGGTCCTTGATCGGCGTTAAGACCGAGAAGCCGTAGTTCTTTGCCACCGTTGCGAGGTACTGCCCCCGGAACCCGTCCATCGGGTTGCGGTACGGGGCGATGGCGCCGTCTGCGATGCACCGCTCCTTGTCCGGGATGATGAGGTCCGGGTCGAACTCCATCTTCACCCCGAGCCCGTGGCACTCCTCGCAGGCCCCGAACGGGCTGTTGAACGAGAACATCCGGGGCTGGAGTTCCTCGAATGCCATCCCGCAGACCGGGCAGGCCATGAGGGACGAGTACGTGGACTCCTTCCCTTCTTCATCGGCAACGAGCACGAGCCCCTCGGACTTCTTTAAGCAGTTCTCCACAGCTTCTGCAAGCCGGGAGCGCTCGGACGAGTCCAGCCGGTCGATGACGATCTCGATGTTCTGCATCTTGTACCGGTCGAGCTTGATCTCCTCGTCGGTCCGGATGATCTTCCCGTTGACCCGGACCCGGGCATAGCCTTCCTTGTTGAGATCCTTTAAGAGCTGCTGGTACGTCCCCTTTTTCTGCCGGACAATGGGGGCGAGGACCGTGACCATCCCCGGGTGTTCGGCCGCGATCAGGTCGGCGATCTTATCGGGGGTCTGGGCGGCGATGGGGATATTGTGCTCGGGACAGAACGGCGTCCCGATCCGGGCATAGAGGAGCCGGAGGTAATCGTAGATCTCCGTAACCGTCCCGACCGTTGAACGGGGGTTCTTGGAGGTTGTCTTCTGCTCGATCGAGATCGCCGGAGAGAGCCCGTCGATGAGGTCCACATCGGGCTTGTGCATGATGCCCAGGAACTGCCGGGCGTACGAGGAGAGCGACTCCACGTACCGGCGCTGGCCCTCAGCGTAGAGCGTGTCGAACGCGAGGGTGGATTTGCCGGAGCCGGAGACGCCGGTGATGACGACCAACTTGTCACGCGGGATCTCCACGCTGATATTTTTGAGGTTGTGCTGGCGGGCACCTTTGATGATGATATCTTTCATGCTTGGTGCTCAGTCTGTTTAGCTCCGGTAGTTAAAGGAGTAAGGTTCGGGGCATGAAAGTGAATCGCACAACCCTTTGAACAAACGTTACTGCGATGGCAGTGTAAGCTGCACGTGAAGCGCATGCAACATCTCGAATGTGTTTAAATATGAAACACCAATCGCACGACACACATTCGGAATCTTAATCCTCCTTCGGATATTTGGATCATAGTATTCGTCGGAGACAACAACATACCTCTTTGCCAGGGCATGAGCAATTAACCAGCCATCAGCTGCTTTAGCAAATTCGGCTTTTGCAAAGGCAGTATATTGGGGTTGCCCCAATGCCCACGTCATGACTCTTCCGTAAGCGTCGATAACATCCTGCTGATTGGTGGATTCGAACCATTCCTGGAAATTTGTATCCACCCATATCTTGAGATCATCTTTGCCCTTATCGATTTCAGTCTTAACCCTGTCAATCGATCTTACCGGGCCCTTCTGTGCATGAAAAATCAATCCGTCCCAATAACCGGGAGCGATACTGAAAGCATAATATCGCTTCGCAGACTCAATGAACGCATTAGCATCAAGTAAAAAGACAGGTTGTGAGGGCATACAATCAACTCATCCCGATTTCTTTCGCAAATGTTTCGAAGGTATTACCGTACAATCCGGTTAACCTGTATGCGTCGCGATAAAGAAGGCGCCCATCTCGTACTGCAATGATTACTGCTTCTGCAAAACGACGACCAATTGCCGCTCGCTGATTATCATAAAAATTGCCCCCACCTTCCTGAGATGCAAGCTCCTCTCTTCTTTTTTGTTCAGATTCCTGATAAAATTCTTCGAATTCCTGTTTGTTTATGAGATCGAGATTGGTAATCCTGTACGCACCTACCAGCTCACTCACCTTAAAGTATCGGGCAATTTTTTAGTATCGATCTTCTTATTTCTTCACGGTGTGCCGTACATGTTGTAGCTTTTTTTCCGGAACATAAATTTACGCCGC
>NZ_PIZH01000096.1 GCF_002835825.1 Methanoregula sp.
GAACAGAGGACAGATGGTGTATGGACGGGCCAAAAACTCCCTGCACATACCGGTTTTGGAAGATCATAACGCCGTTGAATGGGCGCAGCGGTCCCGGGCCCGGTCCGGACAACCCATCCTCCCGCCTGGCATGCAGCAACATCGCCAAGGCCGGTACGGTGCTCTACCTCGGCTTCATGGGCGAGAAGAGCGATATCGCGATCGGAAAGGTTGAGGCTGTACAGCCTGTTTAAAGCTGTCAGCGTTGAGAGGAGGGCGGCTGCCGAAAGACCAAATCCCGCACCAATGGGAAGGGTGCACTGCGTGATGACCGATGCAGTAACGCCCAGTTTTTTCATCACAGATTCGATGATGGGGGAGCCCTCTACCTGTTCACGGATGTTACCGTTATTGTCCCTGCAGCAAACACGAATCACTGTTCTGTTTGACCGCGTCACAGTTGCGGTAACTCCGCTGTCAATGACAATGCCGGCGCCGAGACTCCCGGTGGATCCCGGTGTTGCGCCATTGACCCGTTTGAAATAGCCGGAGATATGGCCCGGGCAGAATGCAGTGACCGATGCTGGTTTCATGGCTTCCCGCTTGGTATGTACTGGTTGGTGTTCCGGAGTTTAAGGGATTGTGGACCCCATATACGGTGTCACATCCGGACAGGGAAATCGTTCCGAAAAAACCACCGGCACGATCGGTTAGTGGATCATGCCGATTATTATTTTCCAGATGTCGTTTGCAATCTCCTCTTTTGAACCGGAAAGTTTCTCCGAACCATGGGAGGTAAGCAGTTCATACTCCCCGTTACTGGTGCCCATTGTGTCCGGGTGGTTCATCAGGACAACCGGAATGCCCTTTTTCAGCATCGCTTGTGCAGGTGCTTCCGGCTTTTGCTCAATCTTGAAAGCCACCGTGAAGGGCGAATATTCCTGCATTACTTCGTCCAGCAGCTTTGGGAGGGGGGTGAGGGGGATTGTGGCCGGTTTCCCGCTCCGGATCTTGCCCTGTGTCTGCTGCGGGGCAAAATCGGAGATGGCTGCGGCGCTGATGTAGATATCGGTCCCGCCGCGTATTGCGAGTTCGTTCATGACCGCATCCCGCATCTCTCCTGCAGATGCCGCGTTGATGTTTGTTACGCAGGGAATCGTGTCACCGTGAACAATGGTCACATCCGCACCGAGCCGGAATGCCTGAAGGGCCAGTTCTTTTCCCATCATCCCGCTTGACCGGGTTGTCAGGATTCTCACGTCATCGACTTTCTCCCGGCAGGGGCCGCTCGTGATAAGCACCCTTTTTCCGGCAAGCGGTTTTCCCATGACCGCGCGCTCGGCTTCAAGAACGATCTCATCGATATCCGCGATCTTCGCCTTGCCTTCTTCAATGCGGGGCGAGAGGATCCGGATCCCCCACCTTTCCAGCCGCTCGATATTTTCCGTCAGGCCCGGATGACGGAACATACTGTGGTGCATCGCAGGGACGATTATTACCGGCATGCCACTGCCGATCGCAGTGGTGGCAAACGTGGTGACGGGCGTGTCATCGATTGCACATGCAATCTTGCTGATGGTGTTTGCCGTACAGGGGGCGATCACCAGGAGACCGGCACTTCCGCCATCGCCACAAAAGGTCACGTGCTCCACCATGCCGGAGATCCGGGTGATGGCAGGCCTGCCACAGGCATATGTCAGGGCATCGGGAGAGACAATTCCCGCTGCAGCCCCGCTCATAACCACCTGGACAGATGCCCCTTTTCGCCGCAATGCATGGATAAGCCTGACGCATTCGACGGCTGCTATGCTTCCCGTTACGGCAAGAACGATCTCCTTTCCGGCAAGTGTCTGAACTGTTGTCATGCGAGTGTCACGTCATGCACTACATGCCATTCATTCGGGCGGTATTTCTTTACTGTATGTACCTCGATGGAAGGAGAAAAACCTGCGCCTTCCACGATCTGCCTGACCTGTTCCTCTGCCGGGCCAATGGTGTGAATGTGGAGCACCGTGCCGGGTTTGGCATGGGCAAGGGCTTCCGGCAGCATGGAGATCGCCGCAAAATGCCCCATGACAATCCGGTCATATGTCCCTTCGAGCTGGTCGCGGCAGTCACCCAACGACAGGAAGACGCTGTCGGTGAGCTGGTTCTCCTGAATGTTCCGCTCAAGGTACCCGTATGCCGCAGGGTTGATCTCCATGGCATGCACCTGCGCTCCTGCACCGGCAAGGGGTATCGTGAAATACCCGATTCCGGCAAACATATCTGCAACCCGTTCGGGGTTCCGGCTGGAGCGGACCAGTGCAGAGATCCGTCTCTTCTCCATCCGGTTGCCCATCGAGAACATCACCTTCTGCGGATCAAGAATGAATGTGTAACCGTCCTCCTTGTGGCGTACTTCACCGGCTTCTCCCCAGATGAGTCTTGTACGTGGCGTGCGGGTCACACCATCGAGCGATTCGATCCAGACTATGCCGCGCGGGTGACGAAACGTGACAATGGATTCGATCTCGGCGGGTGACGGGAGTTCACCTTGGATGATGGCAACGTCCCCGGTCATGTAATAGCCCCTCCCCCGGTATGGGGAGCGTTTGGGGATTTCTGTATCATACGGTTCCCCCATGCGAACCGGAACCCATGCGGTATCCCCGTCTACAAATGGACTGCGCGAGGAATCCACCCATTCCTCATGGAGGATTTTTGGCAGGTCCTTTCTTGATATCTTTCTGGCCCGCATTGTCTACCTGACAATGATGAGGTTCTCGTTATCTCGTATGACGCTGACATGGTCACCGGCACGTATTTCCATCCATTTCGGTTTTGCGACATCCATGGATTTACTGGTGACCGGATCAATGATGCCGACCATCGAGCCGTCAACGAATGCAGCCAGCGCGGGAACCGCATTCCGGGAATTTCCGGCAATCCGTTCGACATCATCATCACGGATGGATTTTGCGGTCCCGTCCATGAGATCGGTCACCCTGACGTAGTGCGCCTCCACCCGGTCGACTTCATAATATCTCTTCCTGGCAACGATGATGTCATGCTTCTGGAACCGGGGGAGACGGACCGAATAGGTGATGCGGTAGAGCTGCCTGCCGTTCTTCTCACCCACCAGTTTCGGGTGAGTAGTATACCTGCCTCCCAGCTGGGCAACGATGCCCTGTGCTATCATGAGCCCGATATGCTGAGAGCCGATGATGATGTCGATGCCGTCATGGATCTCGTTCATGTCAGATATGAACGAAAGCCGTTCTCCCCCTGCCTGGAGGTTGTCCTCGATATTCTGGGCAACCGAGGATGCAACCTGGATCTCGAAGGTGCTGGGTGTCCGGCCTTCAGCCCTTACCTGGACAATGCCCTCATAATAGCTCCCGCTGATCCGGTTGCACCGGTCGCACTGTTCCTTGTTCCAGACAATCTCGACCGTACAGGCGGCCTCAACCGGTGCTTTAAAAAATGTCCCGCGAATAGTGAGGAACGCCCGGGACCGGTTCACGGTCAGATCCTCAATACGGACATCAATTGAAGGTTTCCTGACCTCAGGATGAAAGTGGACAGCGGAGCGGGCGAGGGCGGGACCCAGCTCTTCCCGGTTGAGTTCGTTGTCGGACCAGGTATTGACCTGTTTTATTGCACCACAACTGGGGCACTGGGTACTCATAACCCGTGAATCGCAGGTATACCAGGGGGTGTTGCCAATCTGGCATTCCCTGCAGAATCCTCCGGTATCGGTTGGCTTTCCGCATTTCGGGCAGAATGTATCTCGGATGCTCATAGCTGGTAGATCTGTACATGCGGCACGCTGCCGATCATGATGCAGCCGGCGCGGGTGACAAGGCCCATATCGATGGCTATACTTACTGTCCGCTCACCCATGAGGTTTGCATTGGCGGCGCAACGGAGGGCACCCCTTACTTCCTCCTCCGTGGCGGTTTTGTTGCCATAGAATGCTTCGCTGATGGTAACAGTGATCGAATCGTTGCTGATCGTTGTATTCAAAAGTTCGCGATCGCAGATCGCCACAACATCCCCCGTTTCGGGAGAACGGTGAATCTTCAGGAACATTGATCACTCATTGTCGGTCAGGGATAAAAAAGGTGAGTTGCTCTCAGATGAGGGCGACAGTCACGCCATAGACCTTTTCAATCGTCTCTCCATGGATACGGAAACAATCGTCACGGGTAAGAGCGCCGGATGCCACGAGCTGTTTTGTGTACCGGGGCACGGATTTGGGTCCGATCACCGCACCCGGCCGTGAGTTCTCGTCCATGTAATCGCTCTCCAGGGTAAATGGTCGCCCGGATTGTACAAGCGCAGGTATTCCTTCATGTTTTGCGATGAGTGAGGGGTGGAGGGGGGTATCCGGGGATCCATAATGTTTGACAACTCTCTCAACAGGGATACCCGCATTCCGGGCCATTGTGGCAATGTCAGTGCAGGGTCCGGTCTCAGCGTGGACCTGGAGTGCGCACCCGAGGTCTGCTGCGACCGTGAGAGCATGCATGAGCACATCGTTCGATGCAGCCAGCAGTTCCTGGCTTACCTCGTAATGGGGACGCCCGCTTTTCAGGGCCACGGCTCTTCCTTCCCGGACGTATCCTGCCGCACAGTCAATTCCCCCCTTCATCGTCTCGACCGCTTCCTCAAGGGTCATCCGTTCCATGAGCCGGGTAATCTCCGCCGGGTGAACGCCGAGCACGGGAAAGACAACAATGCCCGTTCCAGAAACCAGTTCCGCAACACGCAGCGTCTCATCAAAGACACGGGTGTAATCCGGGCCGGAAACCGGGTGAACGGAAAGGGACCACGAGGGTTTTGAAACAAGGAAGACATGGGTGCCACCGGCCCGGAAAAAGTCCTTTGCCGCATCAACACCCCGGCCATTGACCGGATCGAAGTGGATGTGGTCGTCCGTGATTGGGAATTCAGGAGATTTCATGGCATTCCACGATCTTCATCAGCGGGTACCCGTTCTCGGGGGAAAGCCGGGCCCGGCAGTACGTGAAGCCAACCCGGGTAATGATCTCGACATCGAACATCATGCCGGATAATTCACTGTACCCGAAACGGTTCTCGCTCATGAGCGACCGGTCGAGCCGGACCGTGATCTCTTCAACAAAGGGCTGGAGGATCACTGCCTGCTCGATTGCCTTCTCAACACTTGCCGCGGAGATGCGGGAGATGGGGGTTCCCACCCACTGGTGGTAGAGAGCCCCGAGTTTGATCCCCGCTTCAAATACTGCCTGTTCCCTGTCGTTTGTCAAAAAAACACCTCATATCAACTGGATGATACCATTCTTGGGTTCCATCGCTTCCCCGGTCCGCAGGAGCATCTCGATTCCCTCGCGCACCTTGTCCCGCGGGAACCCTTTTGCGCTGACAGCATCGATGACCTGGTCGATACCGGCACGCCGGCCATCGCCCCCGATATCGCGGATGGCATCCTTGATAACCCGGACAATGTCGCGCTTTTCTTTGGAGATGCCGGTGACAATCTTGTCGATATCGAACGTTCCGGTCTTTGCGTCATACGCGATCTGCCGTAAGCACGCGTCAACAATATGAATTACCCGCTCCGCATCGCTCGTCTCGATCGTGTTGGAAAGGCGGATGCGTGCGCTGGCCTCGGCAAGGCGGACAAGGGCTTCGAGCTGACGGGCGGTCACCGGCACCGGTTTATTCGGTTCCGCAATCCCCCTGAGTTTCATGTAATAGGCAACCAGTGCATCACGGGCTTCCTGGGAGAGCATGGGGAAGCACGAGCGTTTTGAATACGCCACGTATTTCCGGAACAGGCCCGGTTCGATGTCCGGCATAACCGGCTTGAGCTGCTGCTGGATATACTCGTCCGTGACCCCGGGAATGGGTGTCTTCTTGTGCTGGGCAATCAGTTCACCGGTGCTGTGAGCCTTCAAGATATGCTCCGCGATTGCCATGTCGCGCTTCTGCTCCGGCTGGTCGGTCATGATGAAGATCAGGTCGAACCGGGAGAGCAGGGACGGGGGCATGTTGATCTGGTCCGAGAGATCGCCAAACATATCGAACCGCCCGTATTTTGGGTTGGCTGCTCCGAGAAGGGCGCACCGCGACTTGAGCGTTGCCGTGATGCCGGCTTTTGCAACGCTGATGGACTGCTGTTCCATTGCTTCGTGGAGAGCGGAGCGGTCGCCTTTCTCCATCTTGTCCATCTCGTCAACGGCTGCGACACCCATGTCGGCAAGGACAAGGGCACCGGCTTCAAGGGTCCAGCGGCCTTCGCCAAATTCGTCTTTCACCGCGGTTGCCGTCAACCCGGCAGCGGTAGATGACTGCCCGCTGGTGTAGATGGCACGGGGTGAGAGCTTGACAACGTAGCGGAGCAATTGACTCTTTGCAATTCCCGGGTCCCCGATGAGAAGGACGTGGATATCGCCGCGCAGCCTGCTCCCGTCAGGCATCTCTTTTGCGATGCCACCGAACAACTGGAGCGCGATTGCCTGCTTAACGTCTTCACTCCCGTAGATGGTCGGGGCAATCGAGTGCGTGATCATCCGGTAAATCATCGGGTCTTTACTGAGCCGGTTGATCTCATCCTCGGCTTTCTCATCGATC
>NZ_PIZH01000097.1 GCF_002835825.1 Methanoregula sp.
TTGAAAATAATCAGATTCTGTTTCCTACTAAAAACAGACAAATCTCTTTAATTTTCAGTTCATCTCTTTTCAACAAATATAATATTTCTCGTATTCCTCGCTCAAGTTAAACACCGTGACTACCACAGTAATCCCATCCCCATTCGAAGAACACTTCGCGTTCTTCTCTAGCCTCAGCTCTTCGAGCTTCGGCATTTACAAAGAACTCCCGCATTTTTTCTGATAGTATCTGGACTACACCACATCGGGCAGATTCCCTTATGCTTATAATCTTGTTGGTCACATACAGTACACTATCAACGATCCCGTATCGTTGAATAGCTGTGCCTCCGCGCCGATACGCGTGGGAAGCACATAAGACAGGGGATGCGTGCTGCGCATTCCCACGAGAGAATATGATAGCATACCATAGAAGACCATACAAGAGGATATCATATGATTTTAGTACCAGATACGAGCGTCCTTATCGACGGGCGCATAACTTCGATGATACAAGCCGGTGAATACAAGGGTGCAACAATAATCGTGCCGGAAGCAGTGATTGCAGAACTCGAAGCCCAGGCAAACAACGGGCGCGAGATCGGGTTTTCAGGCCTGAACGAACTGCAGCAGCTCTGCAAGATGGCCGAAGAGAAAGTCATCGAACTCAAGTTCTCCGGCGTGCGGCCCACGCTTGAACAGGTAAAACTGGCAAGCGGCGGCGAGATCGACGCGATGATCCGAAGCATCGCGATTGAGAACAAGGCGCGGTTCATTACGAGCGACAACGTACAGGCCGAAGTGGCCCGGGCAAAAGGGCTCGACGTCATCTACTTAAAAGCCCAGGTAACCGATTTTGGTCCGCTCGCCATCGACCAGTTCTTTGACGAGCACACCATTGCGGTGCACTTAAAGGAACGGATCAGCCCGGTGGCAAAGAAGGGCTCCATCAACGACATGAAACTCGTAAAGATCCGCGAGGCCCCGACAAGCGAGTACGAGCTGCGGATGATGGCGCAGGAAATTCTCGAGCGGGCCAAGCGCGACCCCGACGGCTTCATCGAGATCGAGAAGCGGGGGATCACGGTCGTTCAGATCGGCTCCATGCGGATCGCGATTGCGAGACGCCCGTTCTCGGACGGCATGGAGATCACGGCCGTCCGCCCGATCGTTGACGTGACCTTAAAGGACTACACCAAGTCCGATATCATCACAAAACGGATCACGAACGAGAAGCGGGGCATGCTCATCGTGGGCGCTCCCGGCGGCGGCAAGACCACGCTCGCCCAGAGCCTCGCAACATTCCTCTCGGATTCCGGCTACGTGGTCAAGACCATGGAAGCCCCGCGGGAACTCCAGGTCCCCGACCAGATCACGCAGTACACCATGCTCGACGGCAGCATGGCAAACACTGCTGATGTCCTGATGCTTGTCCGGCCCGACTTCGTCATCTTCGACGAACTCCGGAAAGCCGATGACTTCTCCACCTATGCCGACATGCGCCTTGCGGGTATCGGGATGGTGGGAGTCATCCACGCAAACGGCGTGCAGGACGCTGTCCAGCGCTTTTCCGACCGCGTGGACTTCTCGGTCCTCTCGCAGGTCGTCAACACGATTATCTTTTTGAAGCAGGGTGTAGTCACGCACATATACGATGTCGGGTTCACCATCAAGGTCCCCGAGGGCATGGGCGGCGAGGTCCACCTCCGGCCCGTCACCACGGTCAGCGACCATGAGACGGGCGAACTCGTGCTCGACATCTTCCGGTACGATGGCGAGACCATCGTGATGCCGGTGATGGCGGGAAAGAATGCTCCCGCGGCAAAGCCCGTACCGGTGCAGTACACGGCCCAGCCGGCTGCCCCGGCTCCCGCACTGAAACCTGCCCCCGCTCCCGAACCCGCACGGAAAGAGAGCGACGACCGGCCCGGCTGGAAACTCTCAGAAAAAGAGATCCAGCGCGAGATCGGGCGCTACACCGACGGCTTTGTGGACGTCCAGATGATGAGCGACACAAAAGCTGTTGTGTATATCGATGACAAGGACGTCCCCGCTGCGATCGGCAAGGGTGGCAAGAACGTCTCGGCGATTGTCAACAAGCTCGGCATCGGGATCGACATCAAGCCCCGGTCCGAGTTCGAACGCCAGCAGGTGCAGGCACAAAAGAGCGAAGAGGAGTACAATCTCGGCGGCGGGATCAAGATCCTGACCGACAAGAAGCAGCTCACAATCCTTGCCCCGTCAGAGAGCGGCAAGATCGTGGATGTCTTTGCCGGGAAAGAGTACCTCTTTACCGCCACCGTCAACGAGCAGGGCGAGATCCACCTTGCCAAGAACTCGAGCATAGCGCAGGAGATGCTCCGGCGCCACACGAACAACGAGGTCATCAAGCTGAGGCCGGTATAACCCCCGGGAGCAGGTGCATAGAGTGAGCCAGTTCAATCTTTCCGCCTTTGAAGAAGAGGCACATGAGCAGTGGACCCATGCCTTTGAGTCCAACCCGTCAGACCTGGAAAAGTATTACCTGAACGTAGCGTTCCCGTACCCGAGCGGCGCCATGCACGTGGGACACGGCCGGACGTACATTGTCCCGGACGTTGTCGCACGCTTCTGGCGCATGCGGGGAAAACAGGTGCTCTTCCCGATGGCGTTCCACGTCACGGGAGCGCCCGTGGTCGGTATCTCCAAACGGATCGCAAACAAGGACGAGAAGACCATCCGGCTGTACCGCGACCTGTACCGCGTGCCACAGAACATCCTCGACCAGTTCACCGACCCGTTAACCATCGTGAAGCACTTCGCGGACGAGTACCAGCGGGTCATGACCGCCTGCGGCCTCTCGATCGACTGGCGGCGCCGGTTCATCACGGTTGACCCGACGTACTCGAAGTTCATCGAGTGGCAGTGGAAGCACCTGTACGAGGCGGGCCACGTGATGAAGGGCGCCCACCCGGTCCGGTACTGTACCGTCGACGAGAACCCGGTCGGCGACCACGACCTGCTCGAAGGCGACAAGGCCGAAGTGATCAAGTTCACGCTCGTCATGTTCCGGTTCAGCGACGCGTTCATCCCGTGCGCAACACTGCGGCCCGAGACCATTCACGGGGTCACGAACCTCTGGGCAAACCCGGACGTCACGTACGTAAAGATCAAACTGGACGGGAAGCCCTGGATCGTCTCGAAAGAGGCGGCCGAGAAACTTGCCCTCCAGGATCATACAGTCGAAGTCACGGGCGAGATCAGGGGAAGCGATCTGGTTGGCAAAAAGGTCAGCCACCCGCTCTGTGGCGAGGTCCCGATCCTCCCCGCGCCGTTCGTTGACCCCGACATGGCATCCGGCATGGTGATGAGCGTCCCCGCCCACGCACCGTTCGACTATATCGCCCTCCGCGACCTCCAGCAGAAGGGGCAGTACACGGAGATCAAACCCATCCCGCTCATCAAAGTCGAGGGCTATGGCGAAGTCCCGGCCCAGTACGCGGTCGAGAAAGCCGGCATCGCCAACCAGATGGACAGCCGGATGGATGCACTCACGCAGGAGATCTACTCTGCCGAGTTTTCGAAAGGAAAACTCTTCGACAAGTACGGCGGCAAGCCCGTGCGGGTTGCCCGCGAGGAAGTTGCCGAGCTGATGCAGCAGAAGTACGACTCGGTCGTGATGTACGAGTTCGACCAGCGACCGGTCGTCTGCCGGTGCGGCAACAAGGTGAAGGTCAAGATCCTCCACGACCAGTGGTTCTTAAAATACGGTGACCAGGCCTGGAAGCAGGAGGTCCAGGACCATCTTGACACCATGGCACTCGTGCCCACCGAGGTACGGGCTGAATTCGACCGGACCATCTGGTGGCTCAAGGACTGGGCCTGCACCCGCCGGGTCGGCCTTGGCACAAAGTTCCCGTGGGACCCCGCCCAGCTCATCGAGCCGCTCTCGGACTCGACCGTGTACATGGCGTACTATACCATCGCCCACAAGGTCCGCGAGATCGAGCCAAAGCTCCTCACTCCCGAAGTCTTCGACTACATCTTCCTGGGGAAAGAATCCGAGGACCTGCCCGAGAAGAAGAAGCTCGACGCCATGCGAAAGGAGTTCCTGTACTGGTACCCGTACGACTTCCGGTTCTCAGCAAAGGACCTCATCAGTAACCACCTGACCTTCCAGCTCTTCCACCACTGCACCGTGTTCGCAGGGCAGAAGGACAAGCTGCCAAAGGGTATGGTCGTCTTCGGTATGGGCCTGTTGAACGGCGCCAAGATGTCGAGCTCGAAAGGCAATGTCTTCCTGTTGGAAGACGCCGTGAAGGAGTTTGGCGGCGACACCGTCCGTATGTTTTTGATGGGCAGTGCCGAGCCCTGGCAGGACTTTGACTGGCGAAACGAGCTCGTGCTCTCCACGAAGAAGCAGATCGAGCGGTTCCATAACACCGTAATGGAGATCAAGGACGCGACCGGCGAACCACACGATATCGACCGCTGGCTCGCGAGCCGGCTCCAGCTCCATATAACAAAAACCACCGAGGCGCTCGACAACTTCCAGACCCGCCAGGCCCTGCAGGAGGCATACTTCGGGATCGAGACCGACCTCAAGTGGTACCGCCGGCGCCTGCCAAAGGACTGCGATGGCAGCCGCGAACTCCATGAACTCTGCTCGGTCTGGGTCCGGCTCCTTGCGCCGTTCATCCCGTTCACCGGCGAGCACCTCTGGAAGGAACTCGCGGGCGAGGGTTTAATCTCGTTTGCACCATGGCCGGTGGCAGACGCAAAGCTCGTGAGCCCGAAGATCGAGCTTGCAGAAGAACTCCTGGCCCGGACAGTCGAGGATATCGAGTCCATCGTGAAGCTGATCCAGCTGCAGCCCAAGGCGATCACGATCGCCCTTGCCCCCGAATGGAAGCACCAGGTCTTCCGCACTATCGCAACAGCACAGGACAAGAACACCGTGATCAAGGAGATCATGAAGGACGAGTCCATGCGGAAACGCGGCAAGGAGACCACCGACACCGCAAAGCAGTGCACCACCCTCATCCACCGCCTGCCCCCGCACGTTGTCGCACCGCTCGTGCAGGACCCGATCAACGAGAAAGCTGTCTTCGATGCAGCAAAGACATTCCTTTCGCAGGAGTTCGGCGTGCCGGTCCACGTTGTCATGGCAGAAGAGGCCGGGCATGTCAAGGCGCTCACTGCGCTGCCGTTCAAGCCGGCGATCATTATTGAATAATCCGAGAGGTTCAGTATGAACCTCGAGGACGAGAAGATTTTCATGAGAAAATCTTCGAATTCTTTTTTTCTCTGAGAGGTTTAGTATGAACCTCGAGGACGAGAAGATTTTCATGAGAAAATCTTCGAATTCTTTTTTTCTCTGAGAGGTTTAGTATGAACCTCGAGGACGAGAAGATTTTCATAAGGAAATCTTCGAATTTTTCCGAGAGGTTCATTCGTATAACCCCGGGGTTCCACACAAATGATAACCCGGCGGGTGATACGTATCTTTCAGATTCTTTATGACCACGGGCACACGGATACTCGTCCTCTCAACTCTCTTCATCCTCGCAACAAGCCTTGTCGGCAACGCGGCAGCCATGAGCATCGGGATCGACTGGAAGCAGTCCCCCTACCTTCCCGAAAGCGTCTTTTCGGGAGTCACGATAACCCCGGACGCATCCATGGCGTTTACCGGGGGAAGCCAGATCCTGGTACGGAACTGGAACGGGAGCGTTCGCTGGGGAGGCCAGCCCGGGTTCATCACTTCCATGAGTCCCGACGGGGACTGGATTGTAACAAGCAACGGCATCACTGCAACCCTCTACAACCGGTCCGGCCAGGAAATGTGGTCACGGAGCATGGGCGGGGCAGTCCGCGCAGTGGCAGTGGCCCCAAAAGCTGCGTTCGTTGTCACAACAGACGACATGGGCAACTGGATTACCTGGAACCGTAACGGGGAACTCTTGCACCGGAACAAGACCGAGGTGGCACGACGTCTGGCCATCGCGCCTGCCGGCAACCTGATCATTGCCACAACCGAAAATGGTCTGCGGTATTACTCCTCGACGCTCACACCCCTGTGGACAGACCCGCGGGAGGGGAGCCTGGACGAGTACATCCTCATCTCAGCGGATGGTTCAACCATCCTCACGTACGGCGGCAGGCGGCTCTCATCGCACACGACAGAAGGGAATCGCAACTGGCAGGTGGATGTCTCCACTGCGGCCATCAATGACGTTGCCTGCAGCCAGGACGGTTCGTTCATCGTGGTCGGCAGCCAGGACAATGCAGTCCGGGGGCTTGACCGGTACGGGAAGATCCACTGGACGTTCAAGGCAGTCCAGTGGCCCAATGCAGTCGCCACCTCGGCAAACGGAGTCGTTGTTGCCGCGGGCGTGAATGACGGGAGCGTTATCATCCTTGACCATCATGGCAAGGAGCAGACAAAAAAGCAGTTCGACCAGCGCATCCAGCCGCGGACACTGGCCATGAGCCGGGACGGGACAAGGGTTGTTGTTGCCGACCAGCGATCCCTGTACGGCCTCTCCCTGCATGACGACAGTGCGTCCGAAACGCCTGACGATACGATTTTTAACGCTGCCCCGTTCAACCCGGTT
>NZ_PIZH01000098.1 GCF_002835825.1 Methanoregula sp.
GATATGGATCGTTTCGTGATTTCGCAGAGAGGTACCAGGTTCCATCGTGCTTACACCATTTCAAATTTTGTTGAATCATTGTAAACAGGGCAAGGTTATATATCTTTTCATTTCAGATTATTTTGAAATGAAGCGGAAGGCCACATCCTGTTGCGGAACGCCGGCAAGGGAGGGAGATCCAATCACGGAGATCCCCGAACAGATCCAGAGAGACCTTGATGCACGCGGAGGGCTCGATGCAATACTGAAACAGATTCCATTGCAACCGTCACTTGAAAGAAGGAGCAGAATTTACCATGCGCTCTCAGATCCGCTTCGCCTTTCCATTCTTTATATCATCCGGGACCAGCCGCTATGTGTCTGTGTCATCAACCGGTTCATGCGGCTCTCCGGTTCGAAGCTCTCCTATCACCTGAATATCCTGAAAGAGAATGGCCTGATCGAAGGGGAGAACCAGGGCAACTGGATCGTGTACTCGATCACCGACCGGGGCCGTAACCTGCTGCGGTGCACGGAAAATGCAGAAAACGGCGCTGATACGGGGTGCTGTAATCGTCCGGAGTGAGGTCCTGCAGACAGGATTTCGGTTTTTATCATACCGCAGGTTGCATGACTGTTGCATCATCCGGAGGACGCAACCATCCGTTTGCTCCTTGCGGAACTCACCGCACGGTACGCCGGCCCTGATGAGATGATCTTCTCCTCCCCGGGCACGATCAGGGGTCTGGTTACTATCCTCAAAAACGGCAGGAAGATCCATTTTCTGGCCGGCCTCGACACACCTCTTGCTGCGGCGACCTTATTGCCCCGTTCCATCCGGCAGCCGGTAACTGATAATCTTTTTTGATCCAGATTGTCGAATACTGATGTACCGCTCCATTATTGCACGGATTATCTCTGGATTATAGACAGGCACTATTGTCTCATTGATTCTGTAGAACTTGTGACTCGAGCGATATCAGGATAAGGGGGCTGGTCAGCATACTCCAGTCCCTGTCACCGGAACACCAGGTACTCCAATGCAACGGCAACGACAAGGATAACAATCCCGGCGAGCGCGATGGGAAGCGTATAATTCTTCACCACAGTATTCACGCTGTCTCCCGTTGTCCGCTGGACGAGCCAGAAGAACGGGTCGGTAACATAGGAGACGATACAGGAGCCGGCCGCGACGAGAAGGATGAGCGGGACCGGGTGAATTGCACCCGTGACAACCGAGCCGGCCAGCACTTCCGCGGCAATGACAGCGGTCGTGACCCGTGACCCCTGGGCGGTTGCAAGGATTGCGGCAATAACGAACGGGACCAGGATGACCGGTAAAAAGAGCGTCATCTGGAGGAGCGCTGCTTCAGTGAACCCGGAATGCACGATCACGTACCCGAGGGCTCCCGCCCCGCAGATATCGAAGATGATCATGCCCCCGTGTTTTGCACCGCTGGTAACGCTTTTTGACCGGATGTTATGGGGTGCAAGAACAATTGCCGCCCCTGCCCCCGCCAGCATGATGACATTCATGATGCCAACGTGCGAGAGGCCGAGGAGGAAAAACGAGACAGGGATTGCGATAAGGATCGTAATAAACGGGCCCCATGCTCTCCAGTGAATACACGGGATCTCCTCCTTACAAACAGGCAGTTTCTGGTCCATTTTGCCAGACATTCCGGTGATCGCGTCTCCGGATTCCGGCATGCCTGCCCAGCGGAAAAAGAGGATGATTATGGCAAGGACTGCCAAAGAGAGCGGGATGGCAATGGCGTCATAGAAGAGCGCGCTCGTACCCGCTGCAAAATTCGTAAACAACGGGATAACCGCAGGAGTCGGGAAGATAAGCGTGTACGATACGATGCTGCCGACAGCAGCAAGATAGAGGAGGATGTTCTTTTTCTTTTTGTCCTGTTCGATACATTCCAGGATCGGGACGAGCATCACGTACGCGGTGACACAGCAGGTGATGGGAACGGAAAGGAACCAGCCCGAGAACCCGGCAAGAGCGGGAGGACTCCTGACAATGTGCCGGATATCGGAGACGATCTCTTCTGCCTGGTGCTGTTCCTGCAGGAACGCCGCTATCACCGCCCCGCAGAAGATGATGATGCCAAACGAAGAGAAGACCTTCCCGGCTCCGGAAACAATCTCTTTCACCGTTGTATCGAGCGTCATCCCGGCAAGCAGGCCAAAAATGATCGCACCCCCGATGAGGGTAAAGAACGGGGAGACCCGGTAGTAGATGCTGACAATCGTGATCAGCACGAGCGTTATGGCAAACGCGATGAGAAGATCCATTGCATCCGGTTCCGCGGAAAAACACAAAAAGACTTCCTTCTCATTCCCCGAAACCGGGCAGCCGTGGATTGCGGGGATACCGGGCAGCCTTTTATTCTCTTTCGGTACAGCCCTCCAATCTCTTGCTTGTCTGCCATGCAGGTCATCACAAAAATATAGGATCACACTATAATGTACTGTTCATGGCGGAAGGATTGCGGGTTCTCTATATTGATGATGAACCCGAACTCCTGGAGATGGCGAAAATTTTCCTGGAAATGAACGGCGAATTCCAGGTCGCCATTTCCACCTCCGCAAAAGAGGTCCGCAGTCTCCCCCTGACCCAATCCTACGATGCCATTGTCTCCGATTACGAGATGCCGGAGATGAACGGGATCGCGTTTTTAAAACATGTAAGGGAGCAGTTCGGCGACATCCCATTCATCCTTTTCACCGGCAGGGGCCGCGAAGAGGTTGTGATCGATGCCATCAACAACGGCGCCGACTTCTACCTCCAGAAAGGCGGCTCGGCGCAGGCACAGTTTGCCGAACTTGCCCATAAGATCCGGCAGGCGGTTGTGAAACGTCGGGCACAGGCCGAGCTCCGGGTAGCGTATAACCGGATCACGGCGTCGGAGGAGGAACTGGTCCGGAGCGAGCAGCAGTTGCAGGAGAGCGAGGGCAAGTTCCGGGATTTTGCCGACCACCTGCCCCAGATGGTCTTCGAGACGGATATGGACCTCCGGATTACGTACGTGAACAAATACACCATCGACACGTACGGGTTCCCGGTTGAAGCCGTGGGCAGCGGCATAAGCATCCTCACCTTCATCCACCCATCCCAGCACGCCACGTTCATGGAGAGTGTCCACCATCTCCGGTACGGCATACCGTTCGCGCCACGGGAGTATATCGCATTTGACAAGGAGGGAAAACCCTTCCCTGTCGTGGTATACTCCTCGCCCATCTTCCGGAACAAGCAGATGGTCGGGTTCCGCGGTGTGGTTGCAGACATCTCTGCAAGGAAGCGGGCCGAGCAGGCATTGCGCGAGAGCGAGGAGAAGTACCGCTCCTTTGCCGAACTTTTTCCCCAGATCGTTTTCGAGACCGATGAGGATCTCCGGCTCACATTTGTAAACAAACGCGCCGTGGCCCAGTTTGGATACACACCGGGGGAAGTTGCTATGGGGTTCGATGCGCTGAAGATTATCGCCCCTTCCCAGCATACCCGCCTCAGAAAGAATATGGCAAGCCTGGTCCGCGGGGAGCCCTATAAAAGTGAAGAATACACCCTGATCCGCAAGGATGGTACAACGTTCCCCGGCCATATCTACGCAAACGTTGTATACAAGAATGGGAAACTTGCCGGTTACCGGGGGATCATCATCGACATCTCCGAGCGGAAGCAGGCCGAAGATGCCATAAGAGAGAGCGAAGAAAAATACCGGCTGCTCGTAGAAGTAAACCAGGACATCATCTACTCTCTCGAAGAGGACGGGACGATCCGGTACGTGAGTCCCAAGGTCTCGGAACACCTCGGCTACCAGCCAGGCGAGTTGGAAGGAAAGAATTTCCAGGAGTTCATCCATCCCGATGATGCAGCGAGGGTGTACTTCACGATGACGCAGAACATCCGCATCGGATCGCTTGCCATGTCCGAACGGTTCCGGGTGCGGTGTAAAGACGGCACGTACCGGTGGTACGAGGACAAGACCATTTATTCAAGAGACAAAAACGGTCACCAGGTTGAGATAGGCACCATCCGTGACATCACCGAGCGGAAAGCGGCAGACGATGCCCTCTTTGCATCACGGCAGATGCTGCAGTGCGTTCTCGACACCATTCCGCAGCGGGTCTTCTGGAAAGACTGTAATTCGGTCTATCTCGGGTGCAACAAGGCATTTGCCACAGAAGTTGGTTTTTTGGACCCCGCAGACCTTGTGGGAAAAACTGATTACGATCATTCCTCATCTGCATTCGCGGAACAGTTCCGTGATGACGACCGTGAGGTGCTCGAATCCGGCCAACCGAAAATGGATATTGAAGAGCCCCTGGTCCTGCCGGATGGTTCCACGATCTGGCTCCGCACCAGCAAGGTGCCCCTCCGCGACAAGGATGGCGGGATCATCGGGGTCCTGGGAAGTTATGACAACATCTCGGAACAGAAAAAAGCACAGGAAGCACTTGTGGAGAGCGAAACCCGGTTCCGCGACCTCACCGAGCGCCTTCCCCAGATGGTCTTCGAGACCGATCGTGAGCTCCGGATAACCTATGCGAACCGGCAAGCCGCATCGGTCTCCGGTTTCTCTGTGGAGGAACTCACCGCGGGAAAACCGGTCCTCTCCCTGATCAAACCCACCCAGCACGCACGGTTCATGGAGAGCGTGAAGAACATCCTTGCTGAAATTCCCTATGAGTCAAAGGAATATACCGCGATCCGGAAAGACGGGACCACGTTCCCGGTGGTTGTCTATTCGTCCCCGATCTACAAGAACCTGGAGATTGCCGGTTTCCGCGGGGTTGCCGTCGACATCTCCGGCCTGCGGAAGATGGAGGCCGGCATCCGGGAAAACGAGGAGAAGTTCCGTTCACTGGTGGAAAACGCAAGCGATATCGTCTTTTCGCTGGACCGGTCGGGGAATTTTACCTACATCTCCCCGCAATGGGAGGACATCCTGGGACAGGACCCCAAAGCGCTCATCGGTACCGCTGCTGCGGCCCTGATCCATCCCGATGATGTGGCGAGGAACCTCCGGGCCTTCCGCTCGGCAATGGAAGAGGGAACCCGGATCCGCGGCCTCGAGTACCGGATCCGGCACAAGAACGGGAGCTGGCGCTGGCACTCCCAGAGCGCAGCCCCGGTCCGGAACGCATCCGGCCGGATCGTTGCCTACCAGGGGATCTGCCATGATATCACGAAAGGAAAGACCGCTGAGAAGGCGTTGCGCGAGAGCGAGGCACACTACCGGCTGCTGGCAGACAATGTGAAAGACGTGATCTGGACCGCAGACACAGACATGCACCTCACGTACGTCTCCCCGTCAATGATGGCGCTCCGGGGCCTGAGCCCGGACGAGGCCATAGCCGAGCCCATCGAACATGCCCTGACCCCGGAATCGCTCGCGCTCCTCCGTGAGCACTACCGGAAGGCAAAGGAGGCCATGGATAACGGGGGAGACATGCCGGACCATACTCCCCTGGAACTGGAATTCACGCGAAAGGACGGGTCAACGGTCTGGACAGAAGTGATTATGACGCCAACGTTCGGACCAGATGGCACTCCCAATGGAGTTGTCGGCATCACACGCGACATCAGCCAGCGGAAGGCATCGGAGCAGGCCCTGCGGGAATCCGAGAAGATGTTTTCTACGATCTTCCGGACCAGTCTCGTTGCCCTCACGCTGCTCTCCGTGAAAGACAACACCTTCTATGCTGTCAACGATGCGTTCATCAAGAACAGCGGGTACTCACGCGAAGAGGTGCTCGGGAAGACCCCATGGGAGATCGGGCTCCTTTTCGACAGGGAGAATGGTGAACGTATTGCCTCCATTCTCCAAAAAGAGCGGCACATCGAGGCCGTGGAAGTACCGTTCCGGGCAAAGGACGGGACCGTGCAGATCTGCCTGTACTCGGCCACGCTCATTACCATGCAGGGAGAACTGTTCCTCCTCTCAAGCGTCATCGATATATCCGGCAGGAAGAACATGGAAGAGGCGCTACGGCAGGCCAACCACAAGCTCAACATTCTCTCAGGCATAACCAGGCACGACATCAACAACCAGCTCCAGGCGCTGGGCGGGTATGTCGAACTGCTCCGGAATAAAGTCCCCGGACCCTCATATGCCGAAGACTTTTCCCGCATCAGCCGGACGATCGAACAGATCTCGAACCTGATCCAGTTCACGAAGGAGTACGAGATGATCGGCGTGCACGAACCGGCCTGGCAGAACCTCCACGGGATTATCGCAGCCTCCGGGAAAGCCGCGCTTCCAAAGGCCATCCGATTCGAGAACCTGCTTCCGGGTGACCTGGAAATTTTCGCCGATCCCCTCATCTCCAAGGTCTTCTTCAACCTCATGGACAACGCAAGGCGCCACGGGGGATCGATCCGGCAGGTCCGGTTCACGCTGGAGGAGAATGACGGCACCCGGATCATTGTCTGCTCGGATGACGGGGTCGGCGTTCCTTCCGCCGAAAAGGAAAGGATCTTCGCACCGGGCGTGGGAAAGAACACCGGCTTTGGCCTTGCCATCTCCCGCGAGATCCTCGACATCACGGGCATCATGATCCGTGAAACCGGTACAGAA
>NZ_PIZH01000099.1 GCF_002835825.1 Methanoregula sp.
CCCCGGTCCAGTATGCCGATGCCAATGGCGTGCGGCTCGGGTACCGCGAATTCGGGAGCGGCGAGCCCCTGCTTGTCATCGTCGGGTTCGGGGCAACCATGGAGCAGGCGAACGACACCGCCATCAGTGTCCTTGCAGTGAACTACCATGTCTTCCTCTACGATCACCGGGGCATGGGGCACAGTAGCACCGGGAATGAAACCCCCACAATCCCCCTGTACGCGGATGACGCCGCGTCCCTGATTTCAGCGCTTGGTCACGAGAGCATGCATGTGTACGGCACATCCATGGGATCCTTTATCGCCCAGGAGCTGGCCATACACCACCCCGGCCGGGTCCGTAAAGTGATCCTGGACTCCAGTGCGTACAGTATCCAGGTCCCGGAGACCCGGTACCTGAAGGACTATCTTGAAAATATCGCAGCCGATCCCGCGTCCCCGCCCGGCCTGCGGGACGAGGCACGGGCAATGCTTGCGTGGAACGGGACAGAGGACCGGCTGCCCGGTCTGCACAAGGATGTCCTGCTGGTGGTCGGGACCGGGGACATCATTACTCCGGCGGGTCTCTCGTACCGGATGGCCGGGCAGATCAACGGGTCCTGGCTGGTCCGGTTCGAGGGTTTCCCGCATGCCGGCGGCGATGTCGCACCGGTTGCGTATGGGAGGACTGCCGTGCACTTCCTCCAGATGGACACGTCCCGGTAGAATCCTCCTTTTGTCCGGTTCCGGAGTATGTCTTTACCCCCCAGCCGGCACAAACCACTCTGCCGGCTATTATTGTTCTGGCCCGGTATCGCAGGGAACAGCACGCAGAATCTTTTTCGCCCTCACACCTTCTGCTGGTAGAAACATATGAGGAATGTTCTGTAAGCGTACTCTGTCGCAGGGTATCATTGTGTGTTCTGCGCACCTTTGATCCAGCCTGGCGTATAGTTTTTGTACTTCCTCTTGATATCATCGGGCAGACCCGCGTAGTTCCCGATGATCTTACGGCATTGCGGGGAACCGCACCTGCATTCCATCTGCCAGTCATCAACGGTGACTACCGAGTAGTCGAATGTGACCTCTTCATCTTTCTTTATGTTCCGCATTGCAGCCAGGAACACGTCCTTTACGATGCCGGCATTGGGATCGCAGGAATGGTTCGTCCTGACAGCGGGCTCCCGTGCTATGATGTAATCGCAGATGTCCACATTGAAGAGGTGATCCCAGACTTCATGGGGGATGCCCTCCATATTCTCGATCCGGATCCTCGGGCCGTGAAACTCGGCAATGACCTCGTCCTTTTCAATATCCCTCACAGCAAAGATCCCAAGGCCCATGCCCGGCGTTTCCTTCAGGTATACGAGTTCTTTTATTGGCATCTTGTCTCCCTGTTGTGGTGATATGGAACTGGGAACAGAAGAACCCTGTGCATAGGGGGAAAACCCCTCGTTATCGTTTGCCAGGGCTCCTCCCTCGTGTCGCTGCGTTCCCCGCAGGTATCGTTCCTGGTGCTGCCCCTCTCATTAACCGCCCGTGAGAAGACCGCGTACCGGAATGCTGAGCGCGTGCTGAAGCTTTCGTGAAGCGGATATCCAATCCATTGAACCCGCGTTGGAACAGTGTACTTCCTGCTATACACCTGCCGGGGATTTCCCAAGATATATGAGCAGCCGGTCCCCTGCCAGGATGCAGGGGAAAAGCATGGTGAAGCAGCCGATGATCGTGAGGGCCGGAAGCTCGGTTGACGCATATTCTAAGAACCGGGAGAAGTGCATCACGAGAGGGATGCACCCGATAACAAGGAGCGACGGGCCGATCTGCCGGGCATCGAGCCGTATCTCCAGGTACTTGACCGCGAAGAGGACGATGGTGTAGATGAGGATATACCCGACGTAATTGCCGTACGGTATCCCGAAATACGGAGAGCCGGCAGCCCAGTGCCACTCGTTGAAGTAATCCACCTGCACCGGGTCCGCCATCATGTCGATCCCTACGACAATCGCACTTGAGATAAATGACACGAAGAGTGCCCGCTTCCACCAGCTCTCCTGCGATGAGACGATGACGCCGTCCACGAGGAGGTTGGCGATGAAGTAGGACATGAAGAAATAGTAGGCATAGTGTTCGAGCCCTAAGAGGACGGGCGTCCCGCCGATCGAGGGCCCGGGAAATGCATCGGTATACGAATACGTGCCCCCGAACATGCCGAAATGCCCGCTCAGGAACTCTAAGGTCCAGAACAGGGCGCAGATCCCGAAAAACCCGATGAGGGCATTTTTGAGGCCCCGGAAGTACCAGAAGCAGCAGAATGCCGCGAGCGTTGCTGATCCCATCTTGATGTACGCCATGGCAGGAAGGAGCGGGAGGTGCAAACCCAGCAGCGGGAGCAGGTTGGCACTCAGCATGATGTAGACAAAGACCGCGATGGATACTATGGCGCCTGCAATGATCGCCTTGTTCTGCGATGGCATAGATTCCGGGACTATTCTCATGGTATTCACGCTCAGGCAAATGGTTTCCGTGAAGGCTTATAGCGGTTTCTCTGCAGTGGATCTCCCTGACCGGGTAGTGTACGGCCTGTCTGGATGTCAGCATGGTCCGCGCACCAGCACACGGCCGGCTCTTCGCCGGAAAAGAAATCTGCCCACGGAAACCCTTTTTCCCATCAGGATCTCAAGGTAACATGACTACAACCGTATGACCCACGCCCCCTCCAGATGGCAGGAAACGTGGATGAATCCACTTCGTTAAGCGAGTTGAGACCCTTGCCTTCCCGTAATCCCAACGCCCCGGCATTGAAGAGTTATGTGACGAGTATGACAAGGGATTACAGCCGGATATCAGATACTGCCGTGGCAATGGATTGTTACGTAATTTCCCGAATAGAATCCTGTCTTGCATCGATACGCCACACTCTGGCCACCATGCCGCCTTGCACCCCCTTTGTCATAGCAGACTATGGTGCAGCGGACGGGGTGAATGAATGCCAGCTCTTCGGGCGTATTGTCAATGGTATCCATACCGCGAATCCTTTATTAAAAATCAGGCTGGTGTATGCAGATATTGCAGACCGGGCACCGTTTGAAACGTTCTGGGAACAGTCCCCCCTGTCAGAGCTGGACTATGTCGAAGCTGAATACATCCAGGGCTCATTTTACGAATCGCTCGTGCCGGAAGGGAGCGTGAATCTCGGCTTCTCTTCAACAGCCCTGCACTGGCTGGATACAAAAAGCCGTGATGCTGCCTTCTTCCGGCATCCGGACTGCATCCAGGCAAACCAGATACCCATGCCCGAATGCACCCGGTTCATTGAAACGTGGAAGTCCGACTGGCGGAAATTCTTTTATGAACGCTCACGTGAAGTGGCCGCCGGAGGAATGCTTTTCCTCTCAAACCTGACCAGCCTTGGCGCTGACCAGTGGCCGGCATCGGCGGGATACAACAACCTCCGCGACATCTGCATTGCGCTCTGCCGGGAGGGCCGGATCTCGAATGAAGAACTGCAGGCCATTTTCATTCCGGACTATTTTGCCACACCGGACGAGATGCGGGCCCTTGTCGGGGAAGATGCCATCCGGCAGCACTTCTCCCTGCAGCGGATGGAAACTATGACCATTCCCTGTGCCTATTTTTCACGGATGGGCAACAGCATCGATGATCCCCGGCAGCGGCGCGAGCTTACGCACACCCTTGCCCGTGTCGTCAGGGCGTGGAGTGAGTCTTCCCTGCGGGTCGGTCTTTCCCGCGGCCATGCCGGTCTTGTGGATGAGATCTATAGTCGTCTTGAGGACCGGTTCTATAAAGAACCGAAGGGACTGCCCTACCAGTACTGCCTGATGGAACTAAAAAGACGGGAATTACGGGAGCCTGACTCCTCCTGAACCGCACGGTGATCCCGGGAAGGATGCATTCCCAGTAAAATATTGCGATCAGGGTGCCGCCGTTCCCGGTTCAGCGCCCGGATCCGGCACGATCTTCCCGTCAATCAGGTAGATCACCCGGTCGAAGTACTTCCGGTGCCAGTTTTCATGGGAGACCATCACAACCGTCTGGCGGAGGTCCCGGTTCAGCTGCCGGATCAGGTCCAGGATCAGCACCGAGTTCCGCGAATCGAGGTTTGCGCAGGGTTCGTCCGCGAGGAGGATTGCGGGGCTGTTGACGAGCGCCCGGGCAATGGCAACCCGCTGCTGCTCGCCACCCGACATTTCCCCGGGCAGGAAATTCACCCGGTCCTTCAGCCCCACAAGGGAGAGGATGTCCCGGCAGGTGCGGGTGCATTCCTGCGCCTTCATGCCACGGACCCGGGAGGGAAGATAGATGTTCTCCTCGGCGGTCAGCTCCGGAACAAGCGCGTAGTCCTGGAAGACATACCCGAGCCGGTTCAGCCGGAAGAGTGTCCGTTCCCGTTCGGGGAGCCTTGTGACATCGGTATCTGCGATGATAAGGGTGCCGGCAGTCGGGCGGTCGAGGAGCCCGAGGAGGTGCAGGAGCGTGGACTTGCCGCTCCCGCTTGCCCCCATGACACCTACGAACTCCCCTTTCTGGATCTCAACGTTGATCCCGTCCAGTGCCCGGACCTCGACACTTCCCCTCCCGTATATTTTTGACAGGTTGCTTGCGCGGATCATGTTACCCCCGGATCGCAGCGAGGATCTCCTCGCGGGTGGTCAGCCAGGACGGGATGTATCCTGCTATCAGTGCAACGAGGAAGAGGCTGATGATGGAGCGGATGACAAGGCCCGTCTCCAGCACCGGGGCAACCGGCCCGCCCGGGAAGACGAGGGGATTTGCGGCAAGGTACTGGAGCACAATGAGGAGCAGGATGCAGCCGCAGATGGTCCCGCAGAGGCAGATGAAGAGGGCCTGGAAGATGTAGGATTTAATGATGATCCGCCGGTCGATCCCGATGGCCTGGAGAATCCCGATCTGTTTTCTGCGGTACACGATGCTGATGAAGATGACGATGAAGATTACCACGACGGCGATGATCAGGCTCACCACGGTGCTGATGAGGTTGATGATGTCAAAGGACCCGACGATGGATTTCAGGAAGTCCAGGGACTTGTCCTGCCATGTCCAGATCTGCTCCTGCACGCCGTACTGCATCAGGAGGAGGCGCATCGCATTTTCATCACCGGTGGTGGTTGTCCGGACCAGGATCTGGTTGGCAGGGTCTTCATCTCCCAGGACGCTGGCAAGGTCGCGGCGGCTTATGTAGGCGTTGTTGTCGATGAGCGATGTCCCGGTCTTTAAAATACCCTTGACGCGGAACTGCTTTGTCACCCCGTTTCTGAACGTTACCTCGACGGTCTTACCCACGTCAACGCCTCCGAGGGTGGGCGTCCGTTCCACCTTCTGCTCCCGGTCCCCGGCAAGGGTGACGCCGATGAGGATCTGGCCGGTATCGCTGTCACTTAAGTAATCGCCGCTGATAATGCTCTTGTGCACCTTCATGACCTGCGATTCCCGCTCCGGGTCGATCGCGATCACGAGGGGCGTGGTGGATTTTCCCTTGTGGACAATCGTTGCCCCGGAAGAATATCGCGGTGTTGACGCAACAACGCCCGGGATCCGGTTGATCTTCCCGACAAGCGACGTGGGATTGCTGATCAAAAGCGATCCTTCCCGTGGCTCGACCACGAGGTTGGCATAGCTGTAATCGATGGTCTGCTGGTTGAAGAGGACGACTACCCCTGCGATGATCGAGGGGAGAAAGATGAGGTTGACAAAGACCATCGCGATGATCATGATGGTGAGAAAGAGGGTGCCCTTGTTTCCCCGGGCGATAATCCGGGAGGCAAGGAACAGGGCGACCTTCTCTTCCTCAAGCATCGCGGATGCCCTTCTTCCGGATCCTGAAGTACCAGTATCCTGCTCCTGCCGCGAGTACCAGCAGGAGGAGGACTGCGGCGATCAGGCCTGAGGAATCCCCGTCAAAGACCGTCATCTGCAGGTTTTCCTGCCGGGTCTGGACCCCGAAATCGTCCTCGTACTGCACGGTCAGGTTATAGGTATAGGTCCCGGGGTTTGCAGCCTGCAGGGCAAACACGGCCGGGGCATCGTTTTCCGGTTCGATCCTGCCCACGTAGGCGTCTTTGCTGCCCGGAAACGGGAGATCGATGGTGGCCTTCACCGAGTTGGCATTGTCGGTCCCGGTGTTCTCGAGCCGTATGACGAGCGAGACCAAGCTCCCCTTCCGGACCCGGACCGGGTCGGTCGTGAGTGAGGCGATACCGATCTTTGCCCGCCCTTTCATGTGGATCGCAAGGATCTCGCTCTGGGTGAGGATAGTACCATCGGCACCCGCATAGGTGAGGGTAAGCAGGACGCGGTTGAGGCCGATGGGGGCTTTCTTGTCGGAGGAGAAGACCATGTTGAGGGTGGCATTCTCCCCTTTCTGGAGCTGGCTGATATGATACGTTCCGGGAGTTGACGGGGAGATGGATGCGGTCGAAGAGTTTATCGTGAGCGTGAGCTGGTCTGCCCGCGAGAGGCCGTCATTGCGGATGATGACATCAACAGGGATGTCATCACCGGGGCTTACCCCGTCGGGGACGGTCTTCAGGACCGTGAGGGCAGGTTTT
>NZ_PIZH01000100.1 GCF_002835825.1 Methanoregula sp.
GATCAATCCCATGTCTTACTCATCTGTTGATGCACGATTAAATAGTTATCAGGTCGGCCCGGTGAAAGGACTTTTTATCACCGGCGTAAACGGGCTCGCGCGGGTGGGCGATTTCATGATTGCGCAGAAAATTTTTGTTTCTTTTTTAATTGGCGGAATTTGCGAAAGGGGTTTTAAAATCGCGCAAAATCAAAAATTATATATAGAGCAACCATTGACACTAGTTGTATGAGATCTCCTTCCGAGATCAAGAGAGTCATTGAGGGCCGGCTCCGGTCATACCTGTCCCGCGACAGGACCGGGATCCGGCGCGAAGTCCTCCGGCTCTTTGTAAAGACCAAAGCGATCACCATCGCTGAACTGGTGGCCATTCTCCAGAAACAATTCACCGTCACCTTTCATGCGATTGCATCAATGGTTGGGATCATCGCTTCCCGCATCGGCATCCTGCGTGCAACGCGGAATCCCGATGGAGTGAACAGCTACGAGCTCAAGGAAAAGTACGTTGACATTGTAACAAGAATTGTCAGCTCAGCCTGAAATCAGGCACTTCTCCGATCCATAACCGTTTTTACCCTCCCATTCCTATGCTATGAGCATAATGTATTCTCAGAGCCGGGCAGATTTGCACGACATCAGTATTGATCCGGAGGTCATCGAATTCATGGATAAGCGGGACTCAGATTTCCGGATCTGCACATCCTGCGGTGGCCCGGTACTGTTGCCGGTCCGCATCAAACCACCAAAAAAAACCGATCTTCTGGTGAAAGCCGGGAACCATACCATCTATGTCTCCATCCACCAGGCAAGATTCCTCAATGCTATCCAGATGGAGATGGTCCCGTTCTTTGATGAAGATTCTTACGGGTACGACCGCTGATGAGTTTTACGGAACTGTCCCATACAGCTGACGTGAAAATCCAGGCGCGTGCACCCACCCTTGAAGCCCTTTTCTCCGATGCATTCCAGGCATTGATGCAGGTGATGTACGGCAACGACCGGAAAGAGGGGACACGGCGCGAATTCACCCTGCATGCCGACAACCATGAATCCCTCCTCGTGGATTTCCTGTCGGAGGTCCTGTTCATATCCGAGGTTGACGGGCTGGTCTTTTCTCATGCCGACATCACCATCAGCAGGGATGAGCTGCATGCCATTCTTTATGGCGAAGCATTCGATCCTTTACGACATGCAGGGGGTACTGAAGTCAAGGGCATATCCTATTCCGGACTCATAATTTCGCACGATACGAACGGATATATGCTGGACATCCTACTTGATGTATAACGGGACCTGGAGAGCGATGAGATGATTGACGGGGTTGTGCGGATCGCGGAAAATGAATGGGAAGTCCCTTGCGGATACCTGCCCGGCATGCGGGTACCCGGGAGGTTCTTCCTCTCTGAATCGCTCGGGCGCATCCTTGAGCCGGGTGCCCTTCAGCAGCTTGCCAATGTTGCGACCCTGCCCGGAATCGTAAAACATGCACTTGCAATGCCCGATATTCACTGGGGCTACGGGTTTCCCATTGGCGGTGTTGCCGCATTCTCCCTGGAAGACGGGGTTATCTCCCCCGGGGGGGTAGGTTTCGATATCAATTGTGGTGTACGGCTCCTTACCACCCCGGTGTCACTCCAGGATATCAGCAGCCGCAAGAAGGACCTGATCGATCAACTCTTCCATGTCGTCCCCACGGGAGTAGGGGCAAAGAGTTCCCAAAAACTCCCCACCCATGCTCTTGACGAGATGATGATAAAAGGCGCACGCTGGGCGGTAGAGAATGGTTATGGTAACGAACGGGATCTTGTCCGGTGCGAAGAAGCCGGGGGCATGAAAGGTGCCTCAATAAAAACCGTATCTGCAAAGGCACGCCAGCGGGGAATTCCGCAGGGAGGAACCCTGGGATCCGGCAACCATTTCCTGGAACTCCAGGTTGTCCGCGAGATCTTCGATCCGGTTGCTGCCGGGGCTTTTGGCCTCCAGGAAGGACAGGTCTGTTGTATGATCCATTGTGGTTCGCGCGGGCTGGGACACCAGGTCTGTACCGATCACCTCAAACTCCTTGAGGCTGCGACAAAGAAGTACCAGATAAAACTCCCTGACCGCCAGCTCGCCTGCGCTCCCATCAGTTCACCTGAAGGGAGGGACTATTTCAGCGCCATGGCGTCTTCAGCGAATTATGCGTGGGCCAACCGCCAGTTGATCACGCATGCAGTAAGGGAAGTAATGGAAAAGATGTTCAGCATCGGGTACGATGAGATGCCCCTTGTCTACGATGTAGCCCATAACGTTGCGAAGATTGAAGAACATCATGTTGATGGCAAACGGATGCAGGTCTGTGTCCACCGGAAGGGAGCTACACGGGCTTTCGGCCCCGGGTCGGTAGATCTTCCTTTGGAACTCTCCACGATCGGCCAGCCGGTCATTATTCCCGGCAGCATGGGTACTTCGTCCTATGTGCTCTGCGGGACTACAACCGCAATGGAGAAGACCTTTGGTAGTACCTGCCACGGAGCAGGACGGGTCATGAGCCGCTCCCAGGCAAAGAAACGGCTGAGCGGTAAAGAGGTGGCAGCAAACCTTGCAAAGGAAGGTATTCTGGTGAGAGCACCTCACGAAAACGCCATCGCTGATGAAGCACCTGACGTATACAAGCCCAGTGACGAAGTGGTCAGGGTTGTGCACGATGCAGGTATTTCCCGTCTTGTCGCCCGTCTCGTCCCGATTGGAGTGATTAAGGGATGACCTGTCGTGCCGGCTTTCTCTGGGACTCCCCCCAGCATTTCAGCCGGCTTGTCGAGGACTGTGGCGTTGCCTGCGAGATTGTAACCCCCCATATGCTTGCTGCCCCATTTTTTCGGGGCTCATTCAACTGCCTGATCGTCCCGACCGGCTTTGGTAATGCAAAATATTCAAACCTCCTGCCGGCATTGCGTGCATCATCTTCCCGTATCTGCAGGTTTGTTGAAAATGGCGGGAACCTTCTTGTCTTTGGAGCTGCCGACAATAAGCCGGATGCCTATGACTGGCTCCCGTTCCGGCTGAAATATTCCCATGAATTCCACCCGCGGACGATCTCGTGTTCCGGAAATTCCCTGGCATCTACCCTTGTCGAAGAGTATGATCCAGAGAATATCGAATGCGATGGATCGTTTCCGGAACATGAGGGGACCTGCGTTGGATCCGCAGGGACATTGGATGTCATTATCGAGCATAAGTATGGAAAAGGGAGAATTGTCGTGACCAGTGTTCACGAGTTCCCGTCACGCGAATTTTTAAAAAAGTTCTGTTGTGTAGGTATCACAAGTCCGCTCTAGCGCAGATACCGTGACAGACCCCAGAGTCCCCTTCCATACTATCGTTTCCCACTGTTCCACAATCTTCATCAACCTGAACGATTGACCAGAGTAGTGAGGCATTCATTATGCACCGCTACGTGTTGTCCTGCAATGCGGCATCGGAAGATTTGGAACCCGTTGTCCTTGCCGTCCATGAACTTATCCACCGGCTTCCCGTCACGGCAAAATCTTCAGATCGTGATGGCATCCGGGTCGAAGACGGCAGGGTCATCGACCGGACCTACAATGGCCCAATCCTTGTCGAAGCCATTGCCAGAAATGAGACGATCAGGACAACTCCTGCCAGCGGTGCATACAAAGGAGTCCCGGTTACGGTGACACCCATCCGGGACAGAGAGGGAAAAGCCATCGGGGCTATCGGTGTTGTGGACATTACCGGTATCTTCGATCTCGCCACGCTCATGGAGCACCAGTCCGCAATCCTCAAGCAGGTCTGCGGCAAAGACCCCTGCCCGCTTGACTCTGAGAAGATAAGTTCACGAAGGTGATGATTTGCCGGAATCCGCATTCAAAGTCCTTGAGATCCTTGAGCGGGCTGAAAAACCCCTCTCGGGCGAGACGATTAGCAACGAGCTTGGGATCACCCGTTCAGCAGTCTGGAAACACATCAACGAACTCCGCATGATGGGATATGACATTTCCTCGTCACAAAAAGAAGGTTACCGGTTAACCCAGCCCAGCGTAAAACTGCTCCCGTACGAGATCCACAAAAAACTCCGGACGCAGTTCATCGGCAAGAAGATGCGATATTTTGAGAACACACCATCCACCATCTGGGTTGGAAAGCAACTCTGCTCGGAAGGCGACGTGGACAAGATGAATGGTCTTGTCATCATCGCAGAGGAACAGACCGGCGGTGTTGGCAGGATGGGCCGGGCATGGGTCTCGCCCAGCGGCGGCATCTGGATCACCATTGTCTTGAAACCCCGGATACCCATCGATCATATTTTTATGATCACCATGGCCGGATCCATTGCCGTTGCCCGGGCAATACGAAAAGAGTTCAATCTCGGGGCACTCATCAAATGGCCCAACGATATCTTCATCGGGAACAAGAAAGTAGCCGGGCTGCTCCTGGAACTCTCGGCGGAATCAGATGTCGTGCACCACTGCCTCCTCTCCATCGGGATTGATGTGAACGTGCCGGTCACCAATTTCGCTCCTGACCTGCGCGATCAGATCACGTCCATCTGCGCTGAAGTCGGGCATACCGTCGACCGCGCCGCATTTCTCGCGCGCCTGTTAAAAGAGTTTGAGAACCATCTTCTCCTGATCGAAAGCGGGGAGTACGATGCGATCATAAGGGAATGGAAGAGCATCTCCTGCACTCTTGAGAACCGGGTCCAGATCCGTACCCTCAAGAACAGTTTCGAGGGGGAGGCAGTTGATATTGACGAGTTCGGCGCCCTGATCATCAAGAAGGCCAACGGCAAGCTCGAGCGAGTCATTGCGGGAGACTGTTATCACCAATAACCCGGCATATTTTTATCGTCAACCATCATTTTTCTAAGCGGTTGACGATGTTTGGCGATCTCGAACGTTCACGGGCATTAGCATATTCGGCAGTTTTTATCGGGCTCATCGCGCTGGGGAGCTGGATATCGATCCCCTTCATCCCGGTCCCGTTCACCCTCCAGACACTCTTTGTCCTGCTTGCCGGAGCAGTGATGAAACGGAGGGCTGTCCTTCCGGTAGCAGCATATGTTATTCTTGGCACACTCGGTCTTCCAATATTTCATAACGGGATGTCCGGCCCCGGCGTGCTCCTCGGACCAACCGGGGGCTATCTCGCGGGGTTCCTCGTTTCTGCACTCATTGTCGGGCTTGCGTACGAACATTCGTCGCGCCCTTTCCGTATTGCGGGCCTTGCAATTGGGACAGCTGTCACGCTCCTCTTTGGCATGGCATGGCTGATGATCTCTGCCGGAATGGGTTTTTTCCCCGCGTTCGTTGCCGGGGTCCTCCCGTTCATTCCGGGGGGCATCCTGAAAGCGGTTGTTGTCTACATCATCGCTGAGCGGTTACAATGATTGAACTTTCCGGTGTACGCCATACCATCCTGGACATCAGCTCCCTCCGGATCCCACCTGGCACTACATCGGTGATCGGCCCCAATGGCAGCGGAAAAACAATGCTGCTCAAACTCCTGGCCGGAATCTCCCTGCCACAATCCGGCACTGTGCATATTGATGGAGTGCATCCCCGTAAGACCGAAATCGGCTGGGTAAATGAGTTCCCGGACCGCAACATCCTTTTTGGCACGGTCCTTGATGAAGTCGCATCCTCGCTGCGTTTCCGCCACATTCCTGACAGGGGGGTAGAAAGAATGGCTGAGATACTCCTCGATTCCATGGGGATATCATCCTTGAGAGACCGGCCGGTATGCAATCTATCGGGAGGAGAAAAGGTCCTTGTCGCACTTGCGGCAGCACTTGTACACACACCCCGTATCCTTGTGCTCGATGAATGCGATTCGCATCTCGATTGCCGCAGGACCCGGCAGATCGAGAAGATCGTCAAGGAACGCAGGATACCGTACGTTATCCGGTGTACCCAGCAGGTCGAATCCGCGATCCAAAGCGATTATGTCATATTTCTGGAGAATGGCCGTGTTGCCTGCGAGGGAATGCCGGGGGACGTGTTCGCCCGGCTCCAGGGTACCCCATTTTATCCCCTGTCCAGGGAGTGCGGGATATGAGAATAGATCTCGATGCAGTGGGGGTTGCACGGGATTCCTGGTCGATCACTGCAAACGGGACATTCACTGAAGGCATCCACCTGATCAGCGGGGATACCGGCAGTGGCAAGACCACCCTTGCACAGATAATCGCCGGACTCTCTGTGCCCACATCGGGCTCGGTCAGACGGGAGGGAGTCATCCACCCGATGATCTCGTTCCAGTTCCCGGAGCTCCATGTTACCGGTTCAACGGTCAGTGAGGAGTGTGCCTCATGGGGACTCAACCCCGGTGTTGTACTCGAACAGGTATCCCTTGATGGAAAATCTGCTCTCTCTCCCTTGCAACTGAGCCGTGGCGAACTCAAACGCCTGCACCTGGCCTGCGTCCTGTCACAGGAGTACGACCTTCTCGTACTGGATTAGCCCTTCAGTTCACTGGACTGTACAGAGAAGGAGCGCGCATGTGCCG